>NZ_JAWLCK010000004.1:0-63914 GCF_041687175.1 Lutispora sp. | reverse complement strand
TCTAAGGAAGCTTTTCCTATTCTTGCGAAAAAGTTGGCTTGTCCAAAGTTGTTTATTCCGACTTTAAAAACTTTTTCATCAGCTTCTTCCTGACCTTTTTGCCTCTTCAGGCTTGCTTCCGGAACACCCGCTTAATATTAAGCTCAGTACCATCAAACAGCTTAATAGAATTAAAAGTTTTTTCTTCATAACATTTACCCTCCACTTTATATTTAAACTTACTTGTTCAATTGTTCAAATGGGACATATTCTAATTCTGGGTATCCATATCGTGCTCCACCAAAAGCTTTTTTACCTGCCTCTGTTTTCATGCAATATCTAAGTCTATCATGGCAAGGTAAACCAACCAAGGATATTTTCATTCCTTCTTTTATACCAGAGCTCATTACTCCAATACCACTTTCTGTATAAAACATGCAAACTAAATCAGGGAATATGGATTTTATCTCTCCATCCACCCATACAGCCATTACTTCATTCTTTATTACCAGCTTGGCCTTTTTGCTTACAAAATCATTGGCTCCATCCAAAGTTACATTGGTAAGGTAGAAACCTCCCTTATCCTCTCCTACAACCTCTGTAACAACTCCTTCAAATAATTTCAAGCCCTTTTCTTTTTCTACGAACTCTGCCACTGGGTCAATGCCTTTTCGTTGGGCTTCTATAATCAGTTTTCCAATACGTATTGAATTAGATATTGCTCCTGGTATGCAGCTTTTTTTCAATTCTGCACCGGACATAGCATAGTGAGCATTACCACCCATGCCTCCACCCTTTGTTACAACAAATCTGCCTATTTCGTCGGCATAAGTTGAATCATTAGCGTTCATAACTACTATAGTATTTCCTTTATTATCCACTAAAGGCATTGGGTTTAATGATATTCCATGTCCTATAAAGCTTGTCATCTGAGTTTCCGGCGCTGATCTTCCCACTGCATCGGCATTTATAACAGGTATTCCCATTCTTGCAGCTAGAGTCATAATAACAGGGGTATTCAAGCCTCCGGCTTCAAAAGGTATTATGTAATCTATCTTTCTGCCTTTAATCTTCTCCATCTCTCTAAAAGCCTTCATCAAAATGAATTCTTTCTCCCATGATTCAACTATTTCATCATAGCTCATGTATTCTAAGGCTTTTACTGACCCCATAATTCCTCCACTGCATACAAAAGCGTCATCTTCAACATCCTCAGGATCAATAATGTTGTAAACTCTTCCCTTATTGAAGTCATTTTCGATTATTTTTCTTCCCCATTCAGGATCCCCACCACCACCGGTTCCGTATATCCCAAAACCGATTAGCATGGCATCAACATCATTTTTGTCTAAAATCCAACGTGCCAAGATTTCTTTACCTCCCTCCAAATGATAAATCAACTTACTTGTTTTCTGTGGCTTATAGCACCCCCCTACTTTAAAATAGTATTAGCAGGTTATGTTTCATATTACAAAACATTGTTTTAAAATGTTATGATACCCTATATAATTCGATATCATCTCAATAATTCCTTCTTTTTGAATTATTAAAAAATTAAATTAATTGTTTAATATTTAACATTTTTTATTTGTATTGAATGCCAATACTTATGGCTTTTTATCAATTTAAGGATAATATTCTCTATTTCAGAATAACATTGATTATGCTATAATATTAAATCAAGCAGGGAAATGTTTACATATTATGTGATTGTTAAACGAAAGGATGTTGTCTATGGCACAAAATAATAATTCCGTTCAATCCCTAGACAGAGCAATAATGCTGCTAGAAGAGCTTGCTATGCACCAAGACGGCTGTGGCATTACACGTTTATCAAGTTTAACAGGACTTCATAAAAGTACGGTTCATAGGATTTTAAATACACTTATGGCAAAAGGCTATATTGAAAAAAATCCTGAAACAGAAAAATATTCTTTAGGAATGAGATTTCTTTATCTTAGTAGTGCAATACTAGACCAAATGGATATTAGAAAAGTTGCAAAACCCCTGTTAGAAAAACTTTGCTCTAATACAGGCGAAGTGGTTCATTTGTCTATTCTAGATAATGGTGAAGCAGTATATATTGACAAAGTGGAAAATCCCCATAAAAGCATAAGAATGTATTCCCAAATTGGCAAAAGAGTTCCACTTCATTGTACGGGAGCAGGCAAGATTCTTATCGCTTGGCTTCCGGATAAAGATGTGGAAGCAATTTTAAGGAAAAATGGTATGGAGCCTTTTACTTCAAAAACCATAACAGATATAGAGACAATGAAGGAACATCTAAAATCAATAAGAAAAATGGGATATGCCTTTGACGAGATGGAACATGAAGAAGGCATCAGATGTGTGGCAGCACCTATATATGACATTAACGGTAAAGTAGTAGCTTCTGTGAGTGTCTCTGGACCTGTACTGCATGTTACAAAAGAAAGAATGCCTGAACTTACCGAAGAAGTCATAAAAACTGCCAAGGAAATCTCTTATCATTTAGGTTATAGAAAAAAGACTTCTTTATAAAATAAATATTTTCAAAAATTAAGAAAAATTTTAAAAAAAGAAGGACTTTTAATAATTAAATAGAATTGTTATATTGTGAATAGCAGCACAATGTTTCATATTATAAAACAACATAATTATTAAAAGTCATCTCTTTTTTTGGACTATATTCGAAACAATGTTTCATAATGTAAAACTAATACCTCTGTTTTGATTCACAGGGATATTAATGAGGGAGGCAGTTCAATGAAAAGAATTGAAACTATAAAAAGAATAGCAGATTTAGGTATTGTTGCTGTAGTGAGAACAGAAACAAAAGAGCAGGGCATTAGAATTGTAGATGCAATAAAAAAAGGTGGAATCAAAGCCATTGAAGTAACTATGACAGTACCAGGTGCCTTAGACATAATTAAAGAGATATCTGAAGCCTATAAAAATGAAGATGTAATAATCGGTGCAGGTACCGTACTTGATCCTGAAAGTGCAAGGGCATGCATGTTAGCGGGAGCCCAATATATAATAAGCCCTAATTTAAACATTGAAACCTTAAAAATATGTAATCGCTACAGAGTTCCGTCATTTCCTGGCGTTATGACAGTGAAAGAGGCTCTGGAAGCCATGGAATATGGGGCTGAAATTTTGAAGCTATTCCCAGGCAGCGCTTTTGGACCATCAATAATCAAAGCCTTCAAAGGTCCTCTTCCTTATGCCAACTTCATGCCTACAGGTGGAGTAGACATTGATAATGTTAAAGATTGGTTTGAAGCAGGAGCAGTAGCAATTGCAACCGGTAGCAATTTGACTAAGGGAGCAAAAACCGGAAATTATGAATTAGTAACAGAAACAGCAAGAAAATTTGTTGAAGAAGTAGCTAAATATAAAAAATAGGAGGTAATCTTATGGGTAAGTTTGTGACATTTGGGGAAATAATGCTGAGACTATCCCCTATTGGTTATGAAAGATTTGTTCAAGCAAGGCAGTTTAATGTTTTTTTTGCAGGTGGAGAAGCTAATGTAGCTGCCTCTCTGGCAAACTACGGCAAAGATAGCTATTATGTAACAAAGCTTCCTGCTCATGAAATAGGACAGGCTGCCATAAACGAAATGAGACGCTTCGGTATAAAGACGGATTATGTAGTACGAGGCGGTGACAGAATTGGTGTATATTACTGTGAAAGAGGTGCTTCTCAAAGACCTTCGAAAGTTATATATGATAGAGCAGCTTCTTCTATAGCCGAAGCTAAAAGAGAAGATTTTGATTGGAAGAAGATATTTGAAGGAGCCGAATGGTTCCACTTTACAGGGATAACACCTGCATTATCTGATAATTGCGTTGATATCACACTTGATGCATTAAAAGCTGCAAAAGAGGCTGGCATACCAATAAGTGTTGATCTAAACTATAGAAAGAAGTTATGGACTACTGAAAAAGCAGGAAAAGTTATGAGTGAACTTGTGAAATACTGTGATGTATTAATCGCTAATGAAGAGGATGCAGAAAAGGTATTTGGAATAAAAGCTGAAAAGACAGATGTGACAGAAGGCAAGTTATCTGATGAAGGCTATATGGCGGTAGCAAAAGAGCTACATGATAGATTCAATCTAAAATATGTCGCTATAACTTTAAGAGAAAGCTATTCGGCTTCCAATAACGGTTGGTCAGGCATGCTCTACGATGGCAAAAATTATTATAAATCAAAGAAATATGATATACATATCGTAGACCGTGTTGGTGGTGGAGATTCCTTCTGTGGCGGTCTCATCTATGGACTTTCCTCCGGCATGGACAACCAGTCGGCTGTAGAGTTTGCAGCTGCTGCTTCTTGCTTAAAACATACCATTGAAGGCGACTTCAATATGATGTCTGTAGATGAAGTCATGACCTTAATGAAAGGTGATGCTTCAGGCAGAGTGCAAAGATAACAGTAAAATACTTTGTAAAAGAGGTAGATAATTTATGTTATATTTAGAGCATGTAGGTATCTGTGCCAAAGATACAAAAAGCCTAAAAGATTGGTATGTGAAATATTTCAATTTAGAAATCGTATACGATAATAAAAAAGAAAATCCCACTTTCATATTAAAGTTTAAAGACGGAGGAATGCTGGAAATATATGCTGCAGAATCTTTTAATACCACATGTGATAATAAACACCAAGGTATTAGACACCTTGCTTTTGCCACTGATGATATAGAAGGGGAATATGAAAGATTAAAACATGAGGTATTTATCGAAAAAGAATTATCAGAAAATAATAAAGGTGTTAAAACATTTTTCCTAAGAGATTTAGAAGGTAATTTGATTCATTATATTCAAAGACCTACTTCTTTATAAAATATAATGTCATCACATCTTCTTAATGAAGTAATAAATATTAGAAGAGGGTTAGTCCCTCTTCTAATATTTTATAGTTTATCTCGTTAATGAAAGTCCTATCCTATTATTAATATCTCTTTCTTCTCGAAGAAGATGGTATTCCTATTTCATCTCTATATTTTGCCACGGTACGTCTGGATATTTTAATACCCTTTTGTGCCAGAATCTCTGCTATGGCCTGGTCGCTTATAGGTTTTGTGGTATCTTCTTCATCAATAATTGATTTTATCATCTTTTTTATGCTCTCTGAGGATATATCTTCTCCGCTTTGACTTCCTACACCGCTTTTGAAGAAGTATTTTATTTCAAAAATTCCTCTGGGAGTCTGGGCATACTTTCCGCTTATGGCTCTGCTTACTGTAGACTCATGTACCTGAACCTCATCTGCAATATCTTTTAGAGTCATGGTCTTGAGATATCTGCCGCCTTTTTCAAAAAAGTCTATTTGATAATCAATTATGGCTTTTACAACTTTGTACAATGTATTCTTTCTTTGCTCTAAACTCTTAATAAGCCACATGGCAGAGGAAAGTTTATCATTTATAAAAGACATGGTATCGGAGGACTTGTCCGCATTATTGATAATGCTTCTATAATATTTGTTCACCATAAGTTTTGAGCCGTAACTGTCATTGATGGTGATTATATATTCACCATCAATCTTATCCACAAATACATCAGGTATTATATATCTGTTCTCTGTCCCACAAAAGAAAGATCTACCAGGTTTTGGCTCCAGCCCTTTTATTATGTCGCTGTAGTCTTGCACATCCAAAACGGAAATAGACAACCTCTTAGCAATGTTTTGAAGCCTATTGGCAGCAATATCGTCCAAATGGTCTTTAATTATAGTAACAAGATTATTATCTGCCAATCCTAATGCGTTTACTTGTATCAAAAGACAATCTATAAGATTTTGTGCTCCCACGCCTAAAGGTTCAAAGGTTTGTATAATTTTTAAAACTTTTTCAACTTTTTTCTTATCAAGTGAAAGCACCTCAGATATTTGTTCAATGGAAGAAGACAGGTATCCATTATCATCTAAACTTTCAATGATATATTCACCTATTGCTCTTTCGCACTTGCTAAGCTTTAAAGCTCTCAGCTGAAATAGCAAGTGATCCTTCAATGTGTCTGAATAGCATATAAAATTCTCATAGCTTGTCTCTTGAGATTCATCTATGCCTGTATTCTCTAGACAATAACTTTTACCTTGGTATTGGAAATACTCTTTCCAATCAATTTCTTCTAATAGCTTCTTTTTCTCCTGATCATTTACATCATTGTCCTCTGTTTTTTCTTCAGGAGTATCTTCAATTAAATCAAGAACAGGGTTAGTTTCAAGCTCTTGCTTTACTAAATCTTCTAGTTCTATTGTTGGTAGCTGCAGTATTTTGAGAGCAAGCCTTAACTCAGGTGTCATAATCAATTTTTGCTGCTGCTCAAGCACCAAATCGTATCCCATCCGCATTGCTTTCACCTCACATAAAAGAGCATTTACCTTACATAAATAATTATATCATATAATTATGCTTATCCCAATAGAATTATAGCAAAAACCTTGCCAATGTTATGGTAAAAAAATAAGCCCACAATTGTGAGCTTATTTTTCTCCCTTTTCATAGGGTATTCCATCAGCTGCAGGAGCAACTGATTTTCCAACCAAACCAGAAACCGCCATCATTGTCAGTATATAAGGTAGAGCGAATAAGAATTCTTTCGGCACATCCAGGCCAAGAGACATTGATACGGTTTGAATGGCATCTGCAAAACCAAAGAACAAACATGCCAAAGCTGCACCGATGGGATGCCATTTACCGAATATTACAGCAGCAAGCGCTATGAAGCCCTTACCTGCTACCATTCCTTCCTTGAATAAGCTTATGGAGCCGATGGATAATGCCGCTCCTCCAATTGCTCCTAAGATACCGCTTAGTATCACACATATATATCTTATCATATACACATTAACTCCCAATGTGTCTGCTGCTCTAGGATGCTCTCCTACAGATCTGACCCTAAGACCAAAGGGTGTTTTATATAGTACAAAATAAGATACTACTACCAAAATAAAAGCAAGGTAGGTAAACATGTTAAAGGGTCCCCAGGGTGTAAAATAGCTTACGTTATCTGTCTGTCCCGGCTTGCCCCATATCTCAACAAGCAAGAAAGTGGTTAAGCTTGCAGCCAAAATGTTTATGGCTGTACCCACTACAACCTGATTAGCTTTAAAGTGAATGCTCAGAAAAGCCATAAGCCATCCAAACAAAGCTCCTGCAACTATTGCTCCAAGCAAGCCAAGGAAAGGTGATCCTGTAAAATAAGATACCAATACGGCGCTAAAAGCTCCTATTGTCATCATACCATCAAGACCTATGTTAACTACTCCGGATCTTTCTGAGAAAGTGCCTCCTAAGGCTGTGAATATTAGAGGGGTGGCTGATCTTATGGTGCTTCCAAATAATATAGTTATTATATCAAACATCTTACTTTACCTCCCCTTTCTTTAACTGTGCTTTGATTTCTTTGTTCTCTTTATATCTTTGTACTAATACTCTGACAAAGTTGGAGGCAACAAATAGCAGGATAATACCCTGTATGATACCGACAACCTCTTTTGGTATGCCCTCAATCTGCATCATAGGTCCACCTCTTTGTAATATACCGAATAGAAAACCGGATATTATAACGCCTATAGGGTTGTTATTACCTACCAAGGCTACTGATATTCCATCAAAGCCATACCCTGTAAGCCCAAAGAGATTGTTCACCCTATATTGTACTCCAGCTGTATGGATTCCTCCTGCAAGACCTGCAAACAGACCTGAAAAAACCATTGCCAGTACAATGTTTCGCTTTACATCTATTCCACCATACTCTGAAGCACTTGGGTTAAAACCTACTGACCTTATCTCATAACCCATCACGGTTTTATTTAGCAAATAATAAGCTGCAAAAGCAACTAATAAGGCTATAATAATGCCAATATGAAGTCTGGAATACTTGAACTGCTCGAAGCTTGATGCAAATCTCCACAGCTTAGCCGTAGGAGCTATTTCATAGGAAAAGGCTTTGCCTGGCTCATTCAAAACAGTCATAATAAGATAATTGCTAAAATTCATAGCTATATAATTCATCATGATGCTATTGATAACCTCATGAGAACCAACTTTTGCCTTTAACCAACCTACTATACCTGCCCAAATTCCCCCAGCTAAAGCACCTGCCAACAATGTTATGGTAACATGGATTATTGTAGGCAAATCCTGAAATGCCCATCCAGCCCATACAGCAGCTACACTGCCCATTATATATTGACCTTCAGCTCCTATATTAAATAAGCCGCATTTGTAAGCAAAAGCAACAGATAAACCGGTTAATATCAATGTAGTTGTAGTTACTAGTGTTTCTCCTAATTTGTTTAAATCTCCTAATGCCCCTAAAAACAATGCTTTATATGCTACTGCAGGACTATTTCCAAAAGCATATACTAAAATTGCTCCTGCAACAAATGAGACTATTATTGCAACAAGAGGGTATAGGATTTCTCTCATGGTATTCTTCAAAGTGCTTTTAAACTCATCCATCTTGTTTTCCACTTACTCCACCCCCTACTGCACATCTGACGGTTTACCGCCAGCCATCATAATTCCTAGTTCAAGTTCATTGGTGCTCTTTGCATCAACAATATCAACAATTTTGCCATCATACATTACTGCTATTCTATCTGATAAATCCATTACCTCATCCAGTTCCAATGATACTAGTAGAACTGCCTTCCCTTTGTTTCTCTGTTCAATAAGCCTTTGATGCACGAACTCTATAGCACCAACATCCAATCCTCTGGTAGGCTGGGAAGCAATAAGCAATGAAGGATCTCTGTCTAATTCTCTGGCTAGAATAAGCTTTTGCTGATTTCCCCCTGATAGTGATTTGGCAGAAACCCTTTCATTTGGTGTTCTGACATCAAATTCATTAATAAGCTTCTTGGTGTATTCTCTGATTTTTCTATAATCCAAGCCTAGACCCTTTCTGAAAGCCTGTTTTCTTTGTGAACCAAGAATACTGTTCTCATACAATGGGAAATCCAGTACTAGACCTCTTTTGTGTCTATCCTCCGGAATATAACCTAAGCCACTGTCTATTATCTCCTTTGGAGTTAAATTTGTAATATTCTTGCCATTTATCAGTATTTCACCAGCTTCAGCCTTTCTTAAGCCTGTTATTGCTTGTACCAGTTCGTTCTGTCCATTGCCATCTACTCCTGCAATACCAAGAATTTCACCGCTTCTAACTTCAAAATCTACTCCTTTTACCGCTTCCAAACCTCTATTGTCCAATGCTTTGACACCTTTTACCTGAAGCACGGGTTCCCCAAGTTTTGCTTCACCTTTTTCCACAGTCAGGCTTACCTTTCTGCCTACCATCTTTTCTGCAAGTTCTTCAATGCTTGTCTCAGAAGTTTTCAGCGTATCAATAACCTTACCTCTCCTGATTATTGTAACCTTGTCGCTCATGCTCATTACTTCCTTGAGCTTATGAGTGATGAGTATTATGGATTTACCCTGACTTACAAGACTTTTTAATATTATTCCAAGCTCCTCTATCTCCTGGGGAGTCAATACAGCTGTTGGTTCATCCAGTATCAGTATTTCAGCTCCTCTATACAGGGTTTTTAAAATTTCTACTCTCTGCTGCATACCTACAGAAATGTCTTGAACCTTTGCCCTCGGATCTACTTTTAGCTCATACTTTTTACACAATTCTTCTACATCAGAAATAGCTTTGTTCATATCTAGAGACAAACCTTTTTTGGGTTCTGCGCCCAAAACGATGTTCTCCGCCACAGTAAAGGGTGGAACCAACATAAAATGTTGGTGTACCATGCCTATACCGAGAGAAATTGCCACATTGGGATTGGTTATTCTGACTTTATTTCCTTTTACATATATTTCTCCTTCATCAGGAGTATATAGTCCATATAGTATATTCATTAATGTTGATTTTCCAGCGCCGTTTTCTCCAAGTAAAACATGTATCTCGCCTTCATTAACCGTTAAATTAACATTATCATTAGCTCTTACGCCGGGAAATGACTTACCAATACCCTTCATTTCAATAACAGCCGACAATAATTTTCCCACCTTCCTAGCACAAATATTTAATCAGGCTAAAAGTATTATACAATTAAATCAAAATAAAAGCTAGAGGCTTACGCATCTAGCTTTTATTATTTAATAGCAAATATTATTTGATTTCAACTGGTTTGAATGCTTCCAATTCCTCTCTTGTGGAAGGAACAACTATAGTACCATCGTTGATTGCTGCTTCATATTTATCAACAACTGCTGCTACTTCTGCAGAAACATTGTTTCCACCATCGCTGTAGCCAACGCCTTCTTCTTTGAGACCAAGTTCTATAGCATTAGCTGCGCCGCCTTTGAAGGCATTATCTGCATATGCTTTTATAACTGTATAAGTACCTGTGTCAACTCTCTTTATCATGCTGCAAAGAACTTTGTTCTTTGTGGATTCTGCGGACTGATCCATATCAACACCAATTGCCCAGAAGTCCTTCTCATCTGCTGCCTGAATAACGCCAATTCCGCAAGCACCGGAAGCATGGAATATAACGTCTGCACCTTGTTGATGCTGAGTCAATGCAACTTCCTTGCCTTTATCAGGGTTATCAAAAGCACCTGTGTAGTTTACTATAACCTTAGCATTAGGATTTGCTGATTTCACACCTGCTATAAAGCCAACTTCAAACTTATGGATTGTTGGGAAGTCCATACCACCTACAAAACCTACTGTATTGGTTTTTGTAGTAAGACCGGCAATAAGACCGACTAAGAAGGAACCTTCATGTTCTTTAAATGTTACTGACATAACATTTGGTTTATCAACTACTGTATCGATAACACCAAATAACTTGTCTGCATACTGATCTGCTGCAGTCTTCATTGCATCTTCAAACAAGAAACCTACAGCCAATGTTAAATCAACTGACTGAGCCATACTTCCAAGGTTTGGAGGATAGTCATCTTGTTTTGTGGATTGTAATAATTTTGGTTCAACACCGAGTTCTTGACCAGCTCTTTCAATTCCTGCCCAAGCAGAATCGTTGAAGGATTTGTCACCGATACCGCCAACATCTGTAACCATACCAAAGGAATACTTTGGTGCTTCTGGTTCTGCAGGAGTCTCAGCTGGAGTTGATTCTGCTGGAGTTTCTGCAGGTTTTGCACAGCCTGCAAATAAGCTCATAATCATAACTAGAGCTAATATTAGACTAATATTTCTTTTTGTCAATTGCATCTTCCCCCTTAATTTTTATATAAAATATGCAATATTAATTACATATTCTACACCACTTTTAAAATTCCTGCCTTATTATACTAATATTATATTGAATTACCTCTTAAATATACTTTTCAGTTAATATTATAGCATAAACAGGCAAGAAATAACCAGAACTTCCCACTCCATTCGGAGCGGGAAGTTAATTAGCAATTACAATCCAATGGTTTTTGAGTTATGAGTTTATTATCAAACAATACCTCAACTGCTTTTTCATAGTCTTCATCGGCAGTGAGAATTATAGGACCTGTACAACCCATTCCACTTTCAGAGTAAATACCTGCTTTTGCTAATGTAGCTACGGCATCTTCCAGTTCCAATATATCTACTCCTGCTATGGATTTGGTTACTACTTTTTTATCAGGCATCTTCACTTCTTCTGCATCAGCCTTTTTAACTTCTGCAGTGAGTCCCTTTAGAATGTCATCCAATCCAGCTTTTCTAGCTTTGTTGAATTCTTCCCTTGCTACTTCAGTAAGCTTTCCTTGTGCACAGGAGGCAGCGTATCTCAAAGCCTCACATACTACAGGAGCACCTGAAGCCCTTGATAATATACATATTATCTTGTCATAGCCATCTCCTACACCAGGACCATAGCCATAACCCAAGGATTCAAAGCTTCCGCCGGTAGTATAGGCTGAGAATATTTTCATCATAATATTTCCTGTCAAGGTATCTAACACCATTACATCTGAAGCTGCAGCCAAAAGGTCATTGCCTCTCATGATGCATCCTCCATCAGCTCTTACAGACTCAGAAAAGTTTATGTCGTAATCTCTCTCTTTCAGCTCTTTTAACGCTCTTTCAACCTGTCTGGCTCCGTCAACATTCAGTATGCCTACAGTAGGATTTTCATTTCCTAATGCCTTTGCAGTTATTATCCCATAAAGAGCATTTTTTACCATTCCTTCTACTCTATGAGTAGAGGAAGTGCCTGTAGTAGTAGCAAGAATCAATTCTTTACCAAAACCAGGCGTTACTACTCTACCTACCGTAGAAACACCTATAGGAAAGCTGTAGTGCATGGTGACTGCTGCATCCAATTCTCCTGCATCCAGCAGTTCATCCATTTTTTTATGCATATCTTCCTCAGAATCTACTTCAACTATTCTAAGAGAAGTATCAACTTTAGGACCGATGAGTACAATTTCAAAATCATTGTACTTTTTAGCCGCCAGTTCTGCGCCTTTAACCAGCTCTTCGGTTCCATGCTCGCTTCCAAGTGTGGTTAGTCCAACTTTAACTTTACTACCAAAGTTCCCTGTCAATATGGCGTCAGCAACTTCGTTGAATACCTCCCCTATCATGGTCCTTATATCATCCATTTTATTCACCCCTACTTTCTGTTAAGTAAGAATGCTGCAAATTCTTTCATTGTTTCTGCTACCATTCCCTTGATCTCTTCTTTAGATACTGCTCCTGTTTCCTCAACTTTTCCAGAGTTCTTTTCCATAACAATTGATACACCATCGAATAGATTGGTCATTCTTCCTAAGAAAAGACTTCCTTTACCTACTATCATGGCTCTTTCAATCTTTCCATCCATTATCATTTGTCTTCCGGCTCCAACGAATGGAACACCTGAAGGAATATGACCCTGAGTAGGTGCAAAACCAGGCATGCCATGTTCTTTAATGAAAGCAGGCATACTTGCTCTGTCTATATCGCCTCTCTTAGCTCCCAAAGCTGCAATCATCTTGAAGTTTGCTAATGGAACATCTCCTGCACCAGCTGGTTCAGTTATTTCTGGGTTCTGCATTTCTACAGAGTATTTATCAATGTCAGTAATCTTAAGACCGTTTTTATCCAATGGTTTGGTTATTATGGATTCCATAACCGCCTGTGGCGATGATCCTGTTCCTACAGTGTGCCTTCCAACTATGTCAGTTCTAAGAACTGGGCTTACACCATCATCTTCAGTTACAAGTACAGCAAAGGCTCCAAGACAATCTTCCAGTATAGGAACATCCTTGTTTACGTGGTCTCTTCCATTCATACCAAGCTTTGCAGTAGCTCCACCTGCAACTATAGCAACGCTCTTGTACAGGCCGGATTTTACCATGGCTGCAGCATTGATGAGAGCATGAGTTGGTGCTGCACAGAAGCCTCTTGTATCTGAACCTGTAGCAGACACTAATCCTGCAACTTCAGCTATAGCCTTTGCAAAATTGCCTCCACCTCTTTGGTTCATATCACCACAAGCCTCTTCAGAGCACTCTATTACATATTCTATGGAATCTGCTGGTATATTATCTTTGTATAGCATGTTTTTCATTGCAATAACAGCTGTAGCTTTAGTAACAATGTTCTCAGCCATTATATGAGCAGTTAGATTCTTATCTGTGGCATGTGCAGCCTTTACGCATCCTACTACTTTACCATTATATTCAAGTGGTTCTGCACCTTCTTCTAACTTCTTTTCAATATCAGCTGCATCAAAACCTTCCTTAATCTTTGCAATTTCTGCTTCTGTGAAATATGGTTTCTTTGCTAGTTTCTCCTTTGCTGCATTAGAAAACTCCTTTTCTAGCATAACCAAATCAAAAGCATCGCATAGCTTCATCACAATATATAGTTCATCCTGAGAGAGGATTTCTCCCATTTTACCATCGGCTTTGGCGTCAGCTATCAGGTTTTTGTACCAGGGTCTTGGGATGTTATTTAGTTCATCAGGTAATATATTTCCGATGTATGCTTGATTTGGTGCATATTTCACTGCTTCTTCAAAGCTTCTTAAGTGACTTGGTACTTTCTTTAAAAACTCTGAATTGGGATTTGCTTCATGTTCGGAAGAGCAGGTGGTTCCATAGTGCATAACCATATCAGGCGTATGAACTAGCACATATGCTGCTCCTTTTACTACAGGCGTTGTCATATATTACACCTCCAAAAATATTTTTAAACACTTAACTAACATTCAGTGGGTTTCCAACCCCCTGAAAAACTCTCGTTTAAAAAGGGTGGTATAGCACCACCCTTTATCCTATTTGTCAAATACTGTCTGACCGTGTACTTCTGTTTCAAGTGCTTTTAATGCTTTAAGCACTAATTGTTTTCTCAAAGCCTTCTCATCTTCCTTGCTGAGTGCAGGATTTCCTAAAGGATGTGGAATTGCTACTGCCGGAACTATCCTGTTTGCACCAACTGTCAATGAGATTGGAACTACTGTACAAATGTGAACAACAGGTATTCCTGCTCTTTCAATTTCTTTTACCATCGTTGCACCGCAACGAGTGCAGGTACCTCAGGTAGAAGTGAGTATAACAGCTTGAACTCCATCTGCCACCAATTCCTTGGCAAAAGTTGAAGCAAACTTTTTAGCATTAGCAACAGAAGTTCCGTTTCCTACTGTGGTGTAGAAATATCTATGGAGCTTGCCAATTACTCCTTCCTGCTCAAGTTCTCTCAAAACATCTACAGGCAATACTCTGTCTGCGTCCTGATTTGCATATACAGGGTCGTATCCACCATGGGCAGTTTCATATGTTTCCTGAGTAAGATCCAAAACACCTTCTATATCGTATTTACCGTACTTAGATGCAGAGGATGCTTCTATCCTGTCAGGGTTGCCCTTTGGAACAATACCTCCGGAAGTAACCAAAGCAATCTTTGCATTTTTCATATCCAAAACTGCTGGATTTGGAGCTACTCTATCAAAGTCAGGCATCGGATATTCAGTTTCAAAAGGTTCGCCCTTTAGTTTTGCAACCAGCATATTAACAGCTCTCTTAGAACCTCTCTCTTCCCTGAATATGTTCTTTCTTACGCCTCTAGCAATATATCCCTCTTCTGCAGGAGATCCAATTGCTTCACCCTTAGCAAGCTTAAGTGCAAGCTTAGCTATAGCAGGGATTGCTTTTCTCATGCCTGTTGCTGCATTGGCTGTTTCTACTATATAGAAATCCTTTTTAAACATATCAGCTCCTGGATTCTCAGGATACATACCTGATACTACGGGGATGTCTAAGCTGTCTTTAACAGCCTTACATATAGTACCGCATGCAACTCCATATCTTCCTGCATTGAAAGCAGGACCTGCTATGAATAAATCCGGCTCATAGCTTTTTACCATCTGGAGAATTTCTTCTGTAGCCTCTTCCAGATTTTCATTGAAATATGAGTCACCACAAATGATTGTAGCTACTATTTTGGCATCGTTACCTAAAGCTCCTTGAAGAGCCATACCTGGCCCTACAACGCCTTCTCTTACTTCTGGCTTAACATCGGCTTTCTCTTCACCACCGATTCCACCGTAGAACTGATTTATATAATGAACTACTTTAATCATGTTAGTAACTTCCCTCCTCTCCCATATTTGGTTTCTCAAACATGAGGATATTAAAATTTAGAATACTGATCTCTCATAGCCTTTACTTCTTCTGCAATAGCATCAACATCTAAAACCATTTCCATCATGCCGCATTGCTCATCGAACACATCGGCATCAACTTCATCTTTAAGTTCAAATATATGATATACTGCGAGTCCCAACGAGACTCCTGCTAAAGGACCTGCATAAGTTGGGTCACCTGCTGTAACTGTCTCAGCTGCTAATCCTGCTGTTTCAGCTTCGGAAGCGCCTAATACTACTACAACATTTTCCTTTCCGTATTTTTCGGAAAGTTCCATAACCCTTTTCTGATTTTCCAGGTCCATTGCTCCTGCAGCCGTTCAGACAAAGCATTCTGTAGAAGCAAACACTACTTCAGCGCCTGCTGTCTTAACGCACTCTTCTATCGCAGGAGCAGGAATGCCATCTCTATCGCCTATGATAATGACTTTCTTGCCCTCTAACATGCGATTCATCCTTTCTTTATAATTTATTATCTATAATTTATTATCTCAATTTTTACATTTAATCTAAACTCTGAGTTCTGAGCACTGAGCTCTGAGCTCTAGTATTGTGTTGCTGATAATTTGTTGAAGCCTATTTCACTTGTTGCTCCTGTTATAACCTGAAGTTCTGCTACTATGCTTCCATCTGGCTTTAAGCTTCCAGCAAATCCACCTGCAATAACATCTGCGGGTTTTAAATCGCCTATAACTTTCTTCATTGCAGGTAGTTCAATTATTTCATTTGCATTACCTGCAGTTACTACTGCATCTGCAGCTTTATCCGCATCTGCCAAGGACTGGGATGCGCCATCTCTTCCTGCATATTCATCAGTAACAAGAACTGTCTTAATACCTTTAGCTGTTATTTTCTTGCAGTTCATCATAAGGTCTGTATCTGGATTGCCGAAACCTTCTTCTGATACTATAACCGCGTCTAATCCAAGATATTCAGCTAACTTAGCAGTCCAGTTTGAAGATCTTTCCTTATCGGCTAATGTAACATTTTCATTGGTGATAATAACACCAACAAAGTTGTAATCCTTGCCGTGTCTTTCATATAAGTCTTCTATTATAGGATTGTTCAAATGATTATATGTTGGATTCTTGTCACAGGCAGAAACACAGTTTCCGCTTACTATGGCTCCATCCATAACCTCTGTTGGATATATGAGCGTAGGAACTATTTTCTTTGCATCTACACCGTATACATAGGTATCATGAAGCAAACCTTGAGTTTGAAGCATATACACATAAGCAACTTTTGGAAGATCAGGATACTTCTTAGCACCTTCAAATACTGGAAGGGTTTCATAAACCTTCACTTCATCTGGTTCTACATTTCTTCCTGCTTCACCTATGTAAGCAGCAGCCTTTAATCCTACCATTCTTACTGCCTGCTCATGCTCATGCTGTGGTAGATTGTCAACAGGTGTGCATACTAATACAAGATTGTTAGTTTTTGAGAATGGTGTGTATTCTGCTCCAGGACCACTCATGTCAATGATACCTTCCTGGAATCCCACAATCTTACCTGCAGTAACAACTGCTGCTCCCTTTAATACATGAGTCTTTCCTGAACCTACTACATCAACTTTGTTGATAAATCCGGGGAATATTCCGCCAGGACCTTCAACCTTAACTCTTGGTTCAATAACGTCCTTAACAGGCATTATTCTTGTCTCTTCACCTGGCTTTGCAATATCTACCTCGATGCTGGCTATTCTATTGTCTCCACCAACTGCTTCCAAAAGTTCTTCTTTGTTTACAAAAAGAACTCCATTTTCAACTTTGGTTGCCTCACCAAACTGTAAATCCTTAATGAATATATTGCCTAACTCTAGACGCATGAGATTCACCTCCCTTTTATTTGGAGGGGGTTTTAACCCCCAAGAATACATTATATGTTCTCTTTAATTAGGTTTTCAATTGCTTCTGGAGTACAGTTATCTGCTCCACTTATTTCCTTCACCTTTGCACCATTCTTATAAACGATGAAAGTAGGTAATCCCATAACTTTTTGGCTTATAGCCAATCTTCTGTTTTCAGTGGTATTAAGCTTGCAAAACTTTATTTTATCTTTATATTGTTCTGCTAATCTTTCTACTTCAGGCATCAATGCCTTACAAGGTTCACATTTTGTTCCCCAGAAATCTACGATAACAGGACCTTCTGCTTGCATAACCTCTTGCTCAAAATTTTCCTTGTTTAACTCTAACATTGTTTCACCTCCTTTACATGATTTCAAATGATAATTATTGTCCAAAGGTTTTATCTATATATTTTTCAGCGCTTATTGCAGCAATAGCACCATCTGCTGCTGCTGTGATTACTTGTCTCAAAGGAGTATTCCTTACATCACCTGCAGCAAATATGCCTTCTACAGATGTCTTCATTTCTGAATCTGTTATTATATATCCTTTAGGATCCATATCTACTATACCTTTTACAAACTCAGATACAGGTCTGGTACCTACAAAGATAAATACTCCATCTGTCCTGTAATCTGTTATCTCGCCAGTTTTAACATTTTTTAGCTTAACGCCTTCTACTATGCCGTCACCGTATATTTCTTCCACAACAGAATCCCACATAACATGTATCTTGTCGTTTGCCAAAGCTTTCTCAACTATGGATTTTGCTGCTCTGAATTCATTTCTTCTATGTACAATCGTAACCTTTTCAGCAAACTTAGTGAGATATATTGCTTCTTCAACAGCTGCATCGCCGCCGCCTACTACAACAACTTCAAGCTCTGTAAAGAAGTCTGCATCACATGTAGCGCAATAGGAAACACCTTTGCCTCTGAAAGTATCTTCTCCTGGTGCACCTAGGTTAACATGTTGAGCACCGGTAGCAATAATTATAGCTTTTGTTTTTATTTCTCTTTCCTTTAGCTTTAAAACCTTAATTTTATCACTAAGATCAAAACCAACAACCTCATCGCTAATAAATTCTGTTCCAAATGCTTCTGCCTGCTCCCTCATCCTTTCTGTCAGCTTTGGTCCAGTTGGATGCTCAATGGATCCAGGATAGTTCTCAAGTTCTTCAGTTGTTGCAGCCTGTCCTCCCCATCTTCCTTTCTCTATTATCACTGTATCCAACCTGCCTCTTGAAGCATATAAACCAGCAGATAAACCAGCAGGTCCCCCGCCAATTATGGCGACATCATAAACTTTATCCATTATTCTACCCCTTTCAAACTTTGATATGTATATCATTGGATAAAAATGTTACACTTATTCACATATTAACTTATAAAATTTTTATTCTAAGCTAGCCAATGCGCTTTCCAAAAGCTTCATATCCAGAAATCTAAAGTCAGCCAATACCTTGTCGGTCCAATCCGGAGTCGTTCTGTCTTTTAGCAGTTTTTTACAGTTTTCTATGCTGGATTCTATAATCGAAAGGGATTGGTAATCCAAAGGCCCTGTCCTATTCTCCAACACTATACTTCTATAAGGTGTCTCATTTGGTTTAATGCTTCCCATCAACGGATGGGATATTAATATACTGCCTGTGTGTATTCTATCTCTCACTTCGTATAAAACATCTAAGTACCCACCATCAACATATGTAACATTTATATTTTTGTTAAATAAATCACAAATTGACACATTATTCGTTATTATTTGTATATTTTTTGTCAGGTTAACCACCTCTCACCCCATTGCTTAATAATACGTAAATATTAGTGGGTAATTTGGACTTAGAAATATTCCATGAATTGCTGCTTATTCTCCCATATTATCAAAAAGAGATAGAAGCAACAGCCTCCATCTCTGTCATCAACCTGAGAGATTCTTCTACGAAAATAGAATTGCTCCTTCGGTGCATATGCTTTCCAGAGTCATGTCCGAATGCGGTCCTTTTGCCTGAGAGTTTCATTTAACGGGCCTTTCCGTACTTTCTCCTTCGGCTCCCATTCTTAAAATGAGCATCTCCCGCCAATCATCATCCATGCTATATGAAATTATTCTATGTTAGATACAAAAATATAAACACATCTTAATTTTTGTTTACACTTAGAGTATATACAATAAAATCTATTAATTCAAGAGATATTTGTCTATTTTGATAAAAATTTATTCATAATGTATTACCACTGTTCCTGGTCCGCAATATACTCCAATGACACAGCCTATTTCAAACTCTTCCTTTTCCACATTGCCATAGGCTTCTTCTATTGCTGCTTCAAAATCTTTTAGATTATCAAGGCTATCTGCATGCCCTAGCTTAATAGTCTGACCATTTAATTGTGTTCCCTGCTCCTGCATTATCTCTACAATTCGCTTTAAGGCTTTCTTCATACCTCTGGCTTTATCAATAGCTACAATCTTGCCATTATCCACAGTCAGTATAGGCTTCAGGTTCAGCAGTGTGCCTATAGTTGCCTTGGTAGCAGATAATCTGCCTCCTTTTTTCAGATACTCAAGGGTATCGACTACGAATAAAGTTTTCACATTGTTTATAAGATATTTAACTCTGTCAACAATTTCCTCCACTGCTTTTCCATCCTTCGCCATCTTTGCAGCTTCTACCACCATCTGACCAAAGCCATATGTAAAGTTTCTTGTATCTATAACCGTAATCCTTTCCTTATCTACCATATCCCTGGCAATTACTGCAGAGTTATAGGTACCGCTGGCATCTGATGAAAGATGTATTGATATAATATGGTCATAGTCTTTCAGGTATAATTCATATTTTTCTTGGAAGCTATTGGGATTAACCTGAGAGGTTGTAGGCAACTTTTCTGAGTTTCTCATCCTCTCAAAAAAAGCTTTAGGTGCAATATCTAACCAATCTCTGTATTCATCTTTGTCAAAAAATATGGTAAGGGGTAATACCTCAATGTCGTATTTCTCTGCTATACCCTTTGGCAAGTCTGATGTACTGTCAGTAATAATTTTTATCTTGCTCATAGTACTTCTCTCCTCTACAATTCAAAATGTAGTGCCACGCAACCCGGTCCGGCATGGGTCCCTACAACAGAACCTACCTCTCCCCTTATTATCTCCCTGGGCTTATATTGTATATGGATTAATTCTTCAATATAATCCATATGTTCGGGGCATAGTGTGTGATTGATTCCTATAACCTTATCATCCAATGTCCAGCCATTATCCTTTATCATATCCATCATCATAGATATGGCTTTTTTTATTCCTCTGGTCTTCTCCAACATCTCTAACTTTCCATCAACAGTAGTTATTATAGGCTTTATATTTAGAATAGAACCTATTACAGAAGCGGATAAAGATATTCGACCACCTTTGTAAA
The DNA here is from genome assembly GCF_041687175.1 of Lutispora sp. Classification (NCBI taxonomy): domain Bacteria; kingdom Bacillati; phylum Bacillota; class Clostridia; order Lutisporales; family Lutisporaceae; genus Lutispora; species Lutispora sp. The sequence continues at coordinate 43,085 of NZ_JAWLCK010000004.1, read as the reverse complement.
GATATTTTAAATTACCTATAATGAAAAACTGTTTTAGTCTCTTCTTAGCTTCTTCAATTTCATTTACAATTTCTTCTGCAGTTCTTCCCTCCTTGGCTAGCCTCGAAGCCTTTATCACCAACAACCCTGCTCCTAAGGTAACTGCCTCAGAGTCTATTATATGGATATTATCATTATCAACCATATTTTTCGCTATTATTGCTGAATTGTATGTACCGCTTAGCTTGGATGAACCTAATATTCCAATTACAGTATTATTATTCCCAATTTCTTCCCTAAATACACTTTCAAATTGAGGTGGATTTATCTGTGATGTCTTTGGCAGTTCCTCAGAAGCCTCAAGTCTTTTAAAGAACTCATCTGCAGTAATATCTATACCATCTCTGAAGGACTCTTCGCCAAAATTCACCAATAGGGGCAATACCCTTATATTATATCTCTCAACGTACTCCTGAGGCACATCGCACATAGTATCTGTCAATATAGTAATGGCCATTAATTAATACCTCCCATGTAAAAATATGCTTTGCAACTATTTTCGCTAGGGAACCCTATTGTTCCTTTCAATCCTGCACAATTAAACTATCGCAAATTTGGATAACCTATCTGCCTCAATGCCTCATATACGACTATGGCAACAGAATTTGACAGATTTAATGACCTGGCCTCATCAATCATAGGTACTCTTATACACCTATCAGGATTGGCCGAAAGCAAGGTTTTAGGTAACCCGGCAGTTTCTTTACCAAAAAGTATAAAGCAATCATCCTCGTATTTCAAATCGCTATGCCTGTATTTGCCTTTAGTAGTGGAAAAAAAGAAATTACCGCCTTTATGAGCATTAAAAAAAGCATCAAGATTGTCGTAGTAACTAATTTCAACCAGATTCCAGTAGTCCAAACCTGCTCGTTTAAGATATTTATCTTCAACAGAGAATCCCAAAGGTTTTACTAAATGAAGTTTAGATCCTGTAGCAGCACATGTTCTTGCTATGTTACCGGTATTTTGAGGTATTTCCGGTTCGACGAGAACAACATTTATTGACAATTTAAACATCTCCTCTGTAAGTCTATATATATAATACAAAATCATCGGGATTTGTACAATAGAAAAAGGAGGGGTTTTCACACCTCCTTTTTGTCTATTATATATTTTATTAATCCTATTTATACCTTATGCTGCTATATCAAAGTCAAATGGAATAAACATGCTGGTCTGACCTGCTACATCTATCAATCTATCATCTACTACGGGACTGATAGTTTTTAGCTCTTTTATCTCATCTACAATTACATCCCTGATGGGAATATTGGTATCAAATGTATTCTTGCTTTCTATAAACATAACATATTCATCTCCACCTGTTGCCTGGAAATCATTTGTAACCACTTTATAAATCTTATCATCAACAAGAGGAGTTCCATCCAGCAATGTTATCTCTATAATTCTTTCTCCTCTCGCTTTTGATGAATCATATTTAACCTTCAAACCTGAGAATTGGCCTGATCTGAAAGTTTTTTCATGGTTTAGGATAATACCATGCTCAATTGCCTCTTTTACTTGTTTGCCAGTTAAATCAAAAGTAAATAGCGTGTTATCAAAGGGTAATAGCTCGTATAACAACCCCATTGTTATATCTCCTTCAGGAATATCCCTTCTCAGACCGCCGCCATTTTGTATTGCTATATCAGCATTGGTAACTTTTCTCATTATATCCGTTACAAAATTACCAACAGGAGTAACCTGTGTTACTGCGGTATCATGATTAAAAGCTGCTGTAGCCTTTCCTATTACAACATTCTTAATAGGAGCTAATTCCTTGCCTATGGAATCTATATAGTTTTTCATTTCAGTATCTTCAGCTGCTTTTATTACATTCCCATCAACATAAGCTTCGGTTCTGGTAATCTTGTTATCAGCATCTAGATAAATATCAATATGAGCAACAGATCTGCCGTTGTAATATGCCTGAACAATAGGTATTCCATTGATCTTACCTGCTATAGTCTGATGAGAGTGTCCTGTTATGATTGCATCCACTCCTTCAACTGATTTAGCGAAGTCGGCTGCTTCACCTGAAATTTCTTTTGTATCTTTGTCTTGCATTGCACCTAAATGACTGAGCACAACTATTATATTAGCACCATCCTCCTTAACTTTCGGTACCAGAGCATTCACAGTCTCAGCAGGATCACTAAAGTTATAAGGTTCTACCATCTCTGCCTTTGTCTTAGTCAGTGTCTCAAGAGTTGCAACCCCTATAATTCCTACTTTAATGCCCTTTCTCTCAACAATTGTGTAGGGTTTTGCGAAGTCGGCTACCTCTCCTGTTTTCTTGTCAATTATATTGGCTGCCAAGAACGGGAATTTACTTAATGATTTCCATTTTTCTATTGGTTCAATACCCCAGTCAAACTCATGATTGCCCATAACCATTGCATCAAAACCTATTTGATTCATCATGTTCTGGACTGGTACTCCATACATAAGATTAGAGTCCGCTGTACCTTGATACATATCTCCAGCGCTCAGTATTATTGTTCCTTCCGGATTAGCTTCCCTCTCAGCCTTTAAATATCCTGCCAATCTTGCTGCCCCCGGATTCTTTCCGCTTTCAACAATATTACCATGAAAATCATTGACAGATAACAGACTGATGACTTTTACGCCTTCAACTTTACCTAGTTTCGCCAAGTCATCAATATTGACTGACTTTATATTTGGAGTTCTACCGTCAAAGGATGAAGGTATTTTTATTTCCCCAGATTTTATCTGGTCATAATATTCTTTATACTTCTCATAATCAAAGTTGGTGCCTATAATCTTCCAGTTGTTATCAACAGTTGGAGTAACAACACCTTTTTTTACTTCCTGTACATACTTCAATACTAAAGACCTCAGTGACTCCTGAGCACCTTCCTGTTCTTTTGAAGGATAGAACTTATCTTCATCAGTGGCAAGTCCCAGAGTCTTTAAGGTTCCAAAGCGATAATCATTCAAAGCCAGCTTATATACTGCATCATCTTTTATAGGTTCACCTTTATATGTAAGGTTGACTATACGATTTCCAGCAGGCTTGGATATATCAATATCATAGTTGACTCCGGAAAACATATCATAATTATAGGCTCTTATATCTGGATTGAAGCTTATGGTCAGGTCCCCTTCCTTATACTGATTATAATAACTTGCAGACCATTCCATATAAGCCTTAAGATTCTTTCCTGTAATATTAAGCCCCACAAGAGTATTGTTGTCATACTTATATATCTTAGCTGCGTCTTGCAGCCTGAATGGACCTGCCTTCACATTGGCATCAATATCGAACAAAGCAGCACCTGAGATATCCGCTTTTGTATAATACATCTGAACCTCATTTATCAAGTCGGTTATGGCATTATCCTCCAACTGTGCCCTTGGCATTGTTGTAACTACATCTTCACCTGTAAAATAATCTACACCCTTCACAAAATCCTCAGTAACAATGCCGACCTCTCTTGCAGCCTCTTTTTTTGATGTTTCATCCACATAAGCGAATCTTTCCAATAGGTCTTTATCAGCCTCTATTTCAGCAGTTACATCTATATTTTTGGTTGCTACCTCTTTTACAACCCATTGGTCTCCTTCTTTAACCACATTGATATCAGCTTTAGCCAGCGCAGCCCCGTTGGTTCCTGGCTCAATGAGCTTTACTCCGTTGCTTGATGCAATATTATCAAATTTTGCATGCTTGTGACCGCAGAATATTACATTGAACTGTGGTAGCGCTTCGGCTATAGGCAATGCGCCATCTGTAGCATCCTTCTCAGCAGTATCTCCTAAATGGAATGCTCCCACTAAAACATCATATTTCCCTTCCAATTCTTTGACAACCTTTTTTGCTTCTTCAAGGGGATCAGTAAAAGTCAATCCTTTGAAACGGTCAGGATTGCTTGCCTCCCATATCGGGATATGAGGTGTTATTATACCTACTATAGCGACTCTTATGCCATCTTTTTCAAATATTTTATAGGGCTCAAAGGCACGGGTTCCATCTTCTTTATATATATTTGCAACCAGTACACTGCCTTTGAAAGCGGCAACATTCCTATTTAAGAAATCCAGACTGAAATTAAACTCATGGTTACCTAAAACCCATGCATCATATTCCATATAGTTTATTGCTTCCACCATAGGATGAACAGGCTGGTTATTGAATAAGTCTGCCAAATTTCCCTGAACAAGATCACCACAATCTACTAGAATTGTATTCGGATTATTCGCTTTTTCTGCCTTAACTAATGTCTGAATCTTAGCAAGCCCTGATTTATCATCTGCTTTACCGGCAGCATACTCCCATGGATAGATTCTCCCATGCAAATCGCTTGTTGCCAAAATAGTAATGGTTTTGGCATTGCTTTTTTCCGCAAACACAGTACTCATTGGTAACAACATGGAAATAACCATGAGGAGTGTAAGCATTATGCTTACTCGTTTTAATCCCTTTCTCATCTTAATACCCCCACATAATATTTATGTATATAAATATATACATATTATGTTTATTTTACCATATTTCCTAACATGTCTCAAAATTATTGAAAGACAAAAAAAGACAGGTTATCTGAATAACCTGTCATATATTCCATGCTTCTTAATATGAACTGCTTTTTGTGGGCAGAGCTCATGGCAGCAAAAGCATCTTATGCATTTGCTTAAATTTACTACTGGCTTACCTGTATCCATATTGATTACTTTTGGAGGACAACTTTTCTCACAAATCCTGCAAGAGATGCAGGTCTCATGATCGAACACAGGCCTTGGTCTTAAATTGTTCATTACCCATTTTTCAACAACTGCAGGTATCCTTCCCCCGATGAAATTTATTTCCAGTGATCTTGGCAGCTTAAAGGGCTTTATATTTATATCTGAAGGCTTCAAGCAAGTATATTCTATATCACCATCCTCACAAGAGAATAATCCCCTGTTCATTGCTTCTTTCATAGTAGGTACTATGGAGGGATTTATTCCTATCAATCTTAATGCACTGAAATCCAATGCATAGGGGTTTTCTGAGGCCATGATTATTCCTACATGTCGCTTGTCCCCTGCAGAGGGGCCGTCCCCTTCCATTCCATCGATACCGTCTATAACTGAAAACACAGGCTTTGCATATTCGCATATATCTACTAAATGAGCGGCAAAATTAGAAACATCGTTCATCTTTAAGTGATAGTCGGCTTTTATTATACCTGGAATTATACCAAAGAGATTTTTTACAGCTCCAGTATAAGTCATCATGGCATGGGTTTTAAGTTTTGCAACGGATACAATAAAATCTGCATCTTCAGCCACTTTGATAACCTGCATCCTCTTTAGCATTCTCCCCTGCTCATTATGTACCTCTGCCACTGAAACATCATAGTTTAATTTGCAGTTTGTCCTCTCAGCCACTTGAACCATACCTGTAGCCTTATATATGCCTTTCAGCATCCATTCAGTGTACGGTCCTCCTGGGCTGTCCCCCAATGTTACTTCACAGCCTAAAGCCTGCAAGTACCTAACTATGGCCTCAGCCACTGCTGGATGTGTTGTAACTGCGTCCTCCGGATTATTTTTTTTGAGAAGATTGACCTTCACCAATGCCTTGCTTCCCGGCTTTATTTTTTCCTTCAATCCCTGAAGGGAATCAAGGCATTGGAATACAGCCTTTTCCACGCTTTCATACTTATAATCACTGCATCTAACTACTCCAACCTTTTCCAATCTGTTCTGCACTCCTTATAGCACAAATTCTCGTATGACCTGAGCCACACCATCTTCATCATAGGTCCCAGTGATATAATCAGCCCTCTCCTTCAAGATATCAACTGCATTACCCATAGCTATTCCAAGACCTGCATACTCTACCATACTTATATCATTCTCGTTATCTCCGATAGCTATTATTTCATCGCGCTTTATGCCATATATTTCAGACAGGATCCTTATGGCATTTCCTTTATTTATACCCTTATTCATCACTTCAAGATTGTCTTTTAGGGATTGGCTCACAGATACTTTACCGGTCTCCATAATTTTTTCTCTTATGTATGCCAGCTTTTCTTCATCATCATCAACTACAACAGCCTTGAGTATTTTCCCCCTCTCTTCCTCTACAGTCTTCTCCAGCGACTCTACCACATTGATGTTTATTCTATCCTCCTCATTGAGTCTTTGATTCCATTCAGAGTATCTTTGAGAAATGTTGATTATCTTCTCAGTATAGACAGTGTCCTGAGAATATAGATGACAGTATAAACCATTCTCCTTGCATAGTCTTATCATTTCCAAGGCTACCTCATCTAAAAGTATGCTCTGGAACATTATTTTATTGGTAGCATCTTCCTTTATTATAGCTCCGTTGCTTGCGATTATAGGCGTATTTATTCCAAGCAGTCTTGTGTAAAACCTGGCTGAAGAGTATATCCTACCTGTTGCAACCACTAGGTGGACACCCTTTTTGGCAGCCTCAGCCAGAGCTTCTTTATTTCCCGGGGAAACTTCTTTATTTTTGTTCAGTAGGGTGTAATCCATGTCCATTACTACCATTTTGTAGTTGTTCTGTCTCGACAACATATTTGCTTTCCTCTCCTTGTTCATTATCATCTTCTTGTTTAGATGCAACTAATTTTAATAAGTATTCAGGTATATCTCTATTGCTAAGCCATATTTTTCTATATTCACTATATGGCAGCTGTTTAAAATCTCCCACATATTCGGGACTTCCTATCTCAATTGTGAAGCCAGGCTTGCCATATTCCTGGATAAACCAATCCTTCATTCCACCAGCTGTATGGCGAGTCATGTCTAATCTGTATCCTGTTATACTGCTTATTTCTTTAGCTATTTCCATATCTCGTTTTTCTTGTTCTTCATCTTGATAAGCATACCAGAATATAACTTCCCCTGCAGAATGATATGCAATACATATTTCAAAATCATTTTTTTGACACAGATCTTTAACTATATTAGTTTCAACTTCACTAAAAGGCGCTTCTCCTTTGTAGTTCATATTGGCAGGTTTGCCTGGATCATTTAAAATATAATCCCATCTCATAGGATAATTCCTATTGAGATCCACTCCTCTTCCATTAGCCTTCCAACCCATATATCTGTTTACTGATGATGATCTGCCTACGGCTACAGCGTTTGGGTAGGCTATTGAATATCCTCTTGCAATATTTATTCCGTCAGGATTGACCATTGGAAGAAATATTATGGACACATCATTGAGCAATTCCTGCAATTCTTTATCATATTGATATTTATTAACCAAATAATCAATTTGATTCATAGCTAGCAATGTTGTCATGTGTTCTTTTCCATGATGGGAAGCATTTATAAAGACGCTCTTCTTACCTTTACCAATCTTAAGGCAAACTATCTCATTGCCCATATAGGAATCTCCTGCTTTTTCAACAGAAATGAAGGAAGGGTATTTTTCTCCATAGCTATAAAGAAGCCTGTTTACATCATTTACAAAATCTTTACTGTAGTATAGCTTATCTGGATAAAATCTCATTTCATCGCCGTGTATTATTGCTGCATTTACAATTACAATCATTAGTGTGATAATTATTAAGTTTTTTAGTTTGTAAATATTAATACCCCCTATTATTTATAATGTCTTGTCCATACATGCCAATTCTATTTTATTATTATTTTATTAGCATTACAAGGCAAATGAGCCAATAATACTCTGGCTGAACACGAAACAACCCCGCCCATTAAGAGATTTACTTAATGAACGGGGATTGGCTGCATATACATGGTCCTAGCCATTCTCGAAAAAATGAACTACATACATCATTTATATAAGCTGCGCAGTAACCTGATCTCCTCCTGATGCCCGGGCAATTCATTAGGGGTCTCCAATATAAAGGGCAGGTGTCTCAGACTTGGATGATTTATGACTCTCTCCATTGTCTCAATCCCAATGCTCCCTTCACCTATACGGGTATGACGGTCCTTATGGCAACCCATTGGATTCAAACTATCATTAATATGGATGGCATAAAGTCTATCAAGTCCAATGCTGTTATCAAATTCCTCCAGGACTCCATCCAGATTCTCAACAATATCATATCCCCCATCATATACATGGCAAGTGTCTAAACACACTCCCATATGTTCCTCCAATTTCACTCTATCCAGAATTGCCTTCAGCTCCTGAAAACGACCTCCTATCTCACTTCCCTTTCCTGCCATGGTTTCTAACAATACCTTTGTCTTTTGATTAGGCTTTAGTAGATCATTGAGGATTTCTGCAATTAACTCTATACCCTTCTCAACTCCCTGCCCTACATGGCTTCCTGGATGAAAATTATACAGCGTTCCAGGCAAATATTCCAAGGTTTCCAAATCCTCTTTTATAACCATATAAGCAAAATTTCTCACCTTTGGATCTGCTGAAGCAGGGTTGAGGGTATAGGGAGCATGTGCAATCAAGGGGGCAAAATTATGTTCCTCCTTAATTCTTTGCAACGCTAAGACATCTTCTTCATCGAATTTCCTTGCCTTTCCACCCCTGGGGTTCCGGGTAAAAAACTGAAATGTATTGGCCCCAATGGAAAGAGCTACGTTTCCAATATGAGCATAACCCTTGGAAACAGATAAGTGACAACCTATATTTAACATAATATTTTATCCTCCTGAATACTCAACTAATGTCAATATCTTTTAATATACCTTACTTTTAAAGAATATAAAACCCTCTCTCAACTTCCCCAGATTTTCTCAAACTCATAATAAAACAGAGTGCCAGCAATATTAACCTGACACCCTGTATCTATTATTACTTATAAAGCGGCACGGCACCTGTAATGGCTTCCATGACAGCAAATATAACGAATATGCTTATTCTCATTTATCAGACTCTTTCTGTTTTATTGAATCTTTACTGTTTATTCATAGCAAACTCATCTTTTATTGCTTGTAATTCTGTTGGATTTGTAAGCAATTTGTAAGCTGAGAGGGCTATTATTTCACCAGCAATAAAGCTGTTTTTCATTGCATATTCTTTTATTGAGGCTTCACGGAATTCATCAGTGTGACTTGCAATTTCTTTACCCGGCTCAACTTCTGCAATTGGGAAATTAATATTTGCTGTAGGCATTTCATAACCAACATTGCCTAAATCAGTGGAACCACCAGCCTTTGTATTAAATAAAAATTTATCCTTGCTGATACCTACAAGTCCCGCTGTATCTGCTACAAAGTTCCATAGCCTGGGAACAGGAACTGCATTTAGGAATGGGGCATCCCATGTGTATTCTGCAGTTGTATCAGTCATCAAGGCTGCACCGGCAATGATATTATCTACACGCTTTGTAAGCTCTTCTAATTCGGGAGTAGTATCTGCTCTTACATAGATATCTACTTTAATAGAATCAGGAACAACATTTGCAGCCTTTCCACCATCCATATATATGTAGTGTATTCTGTCTGTTTCTATCATATGCTCTCTCAAAAACTCTATGCCGATACCCATCAGCATCGCTGCATCAAGGGCGCTTCTTCCTTTTTCTGGAGAAGCAGAGGCGTGGGACGATTTTCCTTTAAAGGTCAGTGCACCTGTTTCATATCTTGCCCATGTCATGGCCTTTGCATTTAACTCAGTTGACCATTGATGTCCTCCAGAGCCATGAGTTGAAAATGCAATATCTACATCTTTCATCAATCCAGCAGCAAGCATGGGTATCTTGCCGCCTAAAGTTTCCTCAGCAGGTGTTCCAAATACGACTACCTTACCAGGAATGGTTTGCAAGGCTTCCTTAATACCTAATGCAGCAACAAAACCTGATTGAGAAATAAGATTGTGACCGCAGGCATGGCCGTTTGGAAGTGCATCATATTCAACTGTTATTCCAATTGTAGGCCCGCCTTCTTTGCCTTCGTATGTTGCTATGAATGCGGTAGGTAGTTCCATATCTAATCCGGTTAAAGGATCTTTAGCCGTTACACCGTGTTGTACTGTAAAACCATGCTTCTTAAAAGTTTCTACCAGCAAAGCCGAAGATTTAAATTCTTCCATACCCATTTCTTTGAGCTCCCAAATTTGCTTGCTTAGTTCAAATGATTCGTCTTTGATTTTGTCCATGGCACTGATCATTTTCTTTTCTACTTCATTTAAGCTATCTGCCTCAGCAAATGCCTGAATAGAAAATGTCAATACCATTATTACACTGAGTATCAAACACAATGCCTTTTTCATTCAACTCTCCCCTTTTCATAGTATTTTATTGGCTACGATAAAGACAAAACCGTGTTTTTATCGTACGACCTCAGTTTGTAGATATATATGAAGGCTTGTGCATATTTATGTATGTCATTTACGATTTTGATTTTATGCCTTTATCTCCAATTATTTAGTGAAACAGAAAAGTCCTAAGTTGAACAAATCAACTTAGGACTAATTATGCAAACTGTTGTATACCTAATATTATAAGCATACACTTTTTATCTCAATTCAGCTTTTAATTTATCAATTAAATCTGTAATTGCACCCACAGCTTCATCTACTGGAACCTTTACTGTAATCCTTTTATCTCTCGTTGCTATCTCAAAGCAATTTTCCTTCATATTTCTCGGGCTGGCTACAACTCTAACAGGTACTCCAAGCAAATCCGCATCGGAAAACATCACACCAGTGCTTACATTTCTATCATCATAGATTACTTCTATATTTTTTCTTAGTAATTCTTCATACAATTCATCAGCTAATTTCTTCACTTCCTGATTATCTGAACGAACACAGCACAAATGTACCTGCCATGGTGCTATGGATATGGGCCAAATTGGACCATAGTCATCATGATGAGCTTCACATACCGATGCGGCCAAGCGTCCAACTCCAATTCCATAACAACCCATTATGGGGTACTGAGATTTGCCTTCTTTATCCAAATACTGCATATTCATAGCTTCTGTATATTTAGTACCAAGCTGAAATATATTGCCTACCTCTATTCCTCTTGATATTTTTATACTATGCTTGCCGCATTCAGGGCAGATACCACCATCCCTAATCTTTGCAAAATCATGATATTCTACATCACCGCAGTCCCGCTCAATATCCAGCCCAGCATAATGATGGTCTGAAATATTTGCTCCACAGCACATATTATTGGTGCCTTTTAGTGATTTATCAAATAGAACTGTATGATTCCCTTTTAAGTTATAGGGTCCAATGAACCCTGCGATTATTCCACAATCTTCTGTAATAGCAGCAGGGCGAATATCTCCTCCCAGATATTTCTTCACCTTTGTTTCACTGACATCCAAATCTCCGCGAATAAATAAAATTACATATTCATTCTCTGATTCCTTCTGATATACTACTGCTTTACAGGATTTTTCCCTTGGTATATCCAAGAATTCACAAAGTTCTTCAATTGTATGAATATCAGGAGTGTGGACAAGTTTCAATTCTTCAGAAATCTCACTTCTTTCATTTTCTACTATTGATTCTGCTGCTTCCGTATTAGCACGATAATCACAGTTTGAACACAAGGCAATTGAATCCTCTCCCACTGGAGTTAGGAGCATAAACTCATGGGACAGGTTACCTCCCATCATACCTGAATCCGATGCAACCGATATTACTTCAGGTATGCCTACCCTCTTAAATATTCTCTCGTAAGCTTTAAAACATTTGCTATAGTATTCCTCCAAATCTTCCCATGATGTGTGAAAGGAATATGCATCCTTCATGGTAAATTCACGGACTCGTATAAGACCACCTCGGGGACGAGCTTCATCTCTGAATTTTGTTTGAATCTGATAGACCATAAAAGGATACTTGGCATAACTTTGTCCGTATTCACGCACAAGATGTACTGACGCTTCTTCATGTGTCATACCAAGAACAAAGGGACTATTGTTTCTATCCTTGAAGCGCAGTAATTCATTTCCTACACTTGTATACCTTCCTGATTCTTCCCATAGGGATGCAGGTAATACAACAGGGAACTGCACCTCTTGCCCATCTATTGCATCCATTTCCTCACGAATAATCTGTTCTATTTTTCTCGTGATACGACGAAGAGGGGTATATGATGAATAAATACCATTAGCAACATGTTTCATATAACCGCCTCTGATCATTAACCCATGACTATCGATTTCACAATCCGCTGGCATTTCTTTAAATCTGTCTCCAACAAGTTTTTGAATTTTCATGTCTTTACCTCCAATACTCTACTAAAATATTAAAAGCCCTAAGTCAAATAAATCAACTTAGGACGAATTATACTTTCATTAAAGATTCTCACCAACCATCTTCTCTCTGAAAAATCCAAAATGCCTACTATTCCTTTTCATAGCCTATAAAATTAAATTTTTTAAATTGTAACAGATAAGGTGCTGAATGTCAATGTGTTTTCTTTCTAAACAGCATCGATATCATCGCTATGTGCATTAATGGGCAGAGTAAAAATGTTACTTCGCAATTTTAGCTATTCTGAATGATATTTTGCCGGCCTTCTTATATTTCTTATCTATCAAATTTATAAATAAATAAGTTGCAGCCATTAAAACAAATCCCAGTGTCACTCCTAACAGATCACTAGAAATTTTGAGTCCAATAGGAATGCTAATATTTGTACCTAACATAATTCCTATAGTAAGTGCAATTAGTGGCAGCACATAAGTGATTAAAACGGCACCCAAAAACATTCCGCTTTTCATCTCAAGAATCACTTCCTGCCCTACTTTGGCTCCAATAAGGTTTTTTGCTTCCACATAAGTCATTTCAGAAGTACATCCTTTACACTTAGCACAATTTTCACCACATGCGCTGGATCTTTTTAATACGACTTTGGCAGTATCACCATCAGTGAAGACTACTCTTGCTCTTTCTTCCATATGTTTTCCTCCATGCACATCTCTAGGATATATCTATAAAATATCGATTAAATGTGTAGATATTATAGTCTTTAAAACTGGTCAAAAAAACCTCATGCTACGACTACCAGTTTTCTACAGGCTCATCGTATTATGAGGTTAATCGTACATAAAGTATGTATTTGCAAGCATTAGAAGTTATTTAAATTAATTGGTGCGCGAGGCGGGAGTTGAACCCGCAAAACTACGAACCTGAATCGTATACGTATGCCAATTCCGTCACTCGCGCTAACGAAAATATTATATCACAGCAATTGATAAAGTACAAATATTTTTTATGGCTTTCCCAAGTAAAAATTCCAGATATACTTGACTTCACCCAGATTTGCCTTAATCTCTCTTTTTAACCTTCTTTCAAACTCGTTCAATTTGATTACTTCATCTGATGTTATGGATTTTCCTCCATATATTATTCCCTCAAGGATTGATATAATATGACCGCTTATATCTTCTTCTATTAAAAAGTACTCATTCATATTACTCATAAACTGTCTCAATGTTTCACTGTCTTTCTTTTTTCTGCCTGCTTTATGTGCCAGCCATATAATGTGATCTATATAGAATTTCGCATATTTATTTGAATCTTTGATTTTGATAAATTTCAGCATGTTTATTTTTATCAATCCATATAATATTCTCAGTAAAATTACAAATATGATAAAATATACAATATGCTTAGTATTAATACCTATTTTCCTATCTCCATTAGTTATATCCACGACAGTATATATTTCATCCTCCATAAGGTCTTTTCTTCTTGTGGTATCGATGATGTTTTCTGAAAATGAAACCAGCTCATCTTCTTCATCATTTGAGGCCTCTTGGGGCTCCTCTTCATTTTCCTTCTTCCAAGGCTCTATTTCTTTATAGGCAGGTGTAGGCTCAAAGGTTATCCAGCCATATTCACCAAAGTAGGCTTCTACCCAAGCATGAGCATTTCTATCGATAATATCATATTTCCCATTCTCAACATCACCCTTGGGCTCTACCAAAAACCCTTCCACATACCTGGCTGGTATTCCTGCAAGCCTTAACATAACAACCATTGATGAGGCAAAATAAGTGCAATATCCTTCCTTGCCTTCAAAGAGAAAATAATCTACAAAATCCCTTCCCGCAGGCACATTTTCAGGTTCCAGTGTATACTGATAGTTGCTTCTCAGATAAGCTTCAATAGCTTTTACCATATCATATGAATTGTTTTTGCCATATGTAATGTGTTCCACAAGTTTACTAAGCCTATCTGGTATATTATTAGGGAGCTTCAGGTATGTATTGCTTATTTCTTTGTCAGCATCAGCCATAGCTTCTCTTAGCATATCTTCAGATATCATTGGAAGCTTTATATTAATATTATAGCTCGAATTTTTATCTATTATTTTTGAAGTATACATTTCTAAATCATCATTAATAAAAATTTTCTCATTATCCAACTTCACATTTACTGGATAGAGAGCACTAAAGAGAGTGGATGAAATCAATCTTTCCGGTTTTATCTCTATATTCAGATCCATAAATTCTATATTTGCAAGCATATCAAGTACCTTTTTTTCATCAAATATGAAAGATTTTCGTCTAGATCTGCTCCAGTTAAAACCTGAATATTTATCATACACACTTCCTCTTAAATAAAGGTTATTCCGAAGACTTCCCTTTACAGTAAGCATACTGCTGCCATTAAAATTTACTGGACCACCCAACTTTTTATCTTTATATACATTACCAGCTAAACTGAAACTATAGCTATATCCGTAGTTCTCCTCTGATGCATTTTTCCATTGGGTGATAAATGGAAAGTTTCGCACCATGAAATCATTTAATATATCAATTTTCAAAGGCTTGATATTCAAAGGAAGCATAAGCATGAAGACTATGGATAAGCCTATAAGCAATGCGGCACTGCTTAGCCAACTTTTATAGAAACTTATTGAAACAGGTATGGATTTGCTCTTCCATTCTTCCTTCTTTTTCTCCCACAAACTGTAAGAATGAAGCAACAATGATGAATACAGAAAAATCATAAGATATAAATGAGACTTTTCTACATATGTGAACCAGAAGAATGAAAAAAGCATAATGCCTATGGCAGTTATTATAAGTTTATTTATCCTTGAAAATACCAGAATTCCCAGCAACCCTGTTGCGAAAATCATTATGATTATCAAAAAAGGTACTGCATATTCCTTCAAAAAGGCTGCATAACCTGCAATATATGCAGGAAGCCATTGAAGAAACAGCAATATATCACTAAGAATTCGATTGAACATTAAGCTATGATGGTATTTCATATATATGGATACAGCTATAAAAAGTATTATTCCCCATCCCAACACCAAAGGGAAACAATATAATATGATAACTATAATAATAAGTACAGCATCATAAAGCATCAGATGTATCAGCTTAATACCAAAATCAAAGTAGTCATTAATGCCCAAGGATATAGCTAAAATCATCAAAAATAATAAAAACGCCTTGAAGAAAATATCTTTGTAATCTTCTTTATGCATATTTGTCCCTCACAATTATATTATCTTTCCCATCCAATGGAATTGCAATATAGCCTATATCTGCTGGAATATATCTCTCTATCTCATCTGATGACATACTTTCATCTTTTATTTCAAGTATTATAAACTCAAATCCCTTTAATTTCATCTGAGAGGCTGTACTTATCAAATTGGTATCTACTTTTGGTGTAATAATTATTATTGTGACACCTGAGTTCAGCTTCTGAGCTTCCTTATATATTATTTGTGATATATCTATGGTTCCTTTTGGATTAAGGCTTGCCAGTACATCGAAGTAGGTTTCTAAGGTGCCTGCTTCTTTATGGGAAAGGTTTATATACTCCTTTGCAGCAGCATAAAGATTAATTCCTATGCCTTTTGACATAGCAAAGTTTATGAGAGAAGCAGCACATTCCGCTGCTCTTTCTTCAATATCTTCCCTTCTATTGCCTATGTATTTGCTCTCATAAAGATCCAAAAAAAGATGCATATGGGTAGAAGCATTCATATCCAGGTTCTTAACATATAAATCACCCTTATGGGCAGAAACCTTCCAGTGTATCTTCTTAAAGCTGTCTCCTATATTGTATTTTCTTATGTCCTTTACGCTGGTAAAATCTTCAAAGGCATTGCTTTTTTTAGATATGGTTCCAAAAAGCTGATTGGCAGGTATGCTCATATTTTCTATGGGATAAATTCTCGGATAAACAATCAAGGATATATCATATTTGAACTGTTTTTTCCAACTGAAAATAAAGAATGGATCGCTATATATGACCTCTATGGAGCCCAAATCATATATCCCCTTATGCTGACATGTAAAGCTTTTGGGCAGCTTTATCTTTCCACCTGGTGATAAAGATCTCACATTAAATTCGTCTTTCTCACCGGTTAGCCTTTCAGGCATATTTAAATAGACCTCCATATATGGTATGGGAAACATGGAGGAATTATATATCTCTGCACTGTAATCTACATAAGCCCCAGTAACTACTTTATCGCTGACCTTCCAAACAAGGCATTCCATAGACTTGTATACTTTTTTCCCCATATAATTGGAAAGCATCAAGAGAAATAATATAAAAAAGAATACTCCATAGAAAAAGGTACCACCGATCAACAAAGCGGATATAAACACCGCTCCAAGAATTAAGAAGGCGCTTATATTTACCCTAAACATTTCTGCTCACCAGTGGTACTCGTATTGAGCTGATTATAGAGTAGATTATATCTTCAACGCTTATCCCCTTCATTTTGGCTTCAGGCTTTAGTATGATTCGATGATTGAGTACTGCTTCGGCTAGTTCCTTTACATCATCAGGCAGTACATGGTCTCTTCCTCTTATGTAAGCCAACCCACGGCACGCATTGAGCAAGGTAAGGCTTCCCCTGGGGCTGCATCCCAGATAAATATCAGGATGGCTCCTCGTAGCCTGAACTATTGTTATGATATAATCCTTTACTGAATCTTCTACATGTATGCTTTTTACTTCTTCTCTAATCTTTAATACGTCTTCATCTGTTATTATGCTTTCAATTTCTTCGGTTGGTTTTCCCTGAAGCTTAAGTATGCTTTTCTCTTCATAAAAATCCGGATATCCTATCTTAATGCGCATTGCAAAACGATCCAACTGAGCTTCAGGCAATGGAAATGTTCCCTCATATTCGATGGGATTTTGAGTTGCCAGCACAACAAAGGGTTTTGGAAGATCATAGGTCACTCCGTCAACTGTTATTTGACCCTCTTGCATGGCTTCCAAAAGACTTGACTGGGTTTTTGGTGAGCTTCGGTTTATCTCGTCTGCTAATATGACATTAGCCATTATAGGGCCTTCTTTGAACTCAAAACTTCCCGTTCTGCTATTATATACAGTAATACCTGTTATATCAGATGGGAGGAGGTCAGGTGTGAACTGTATTCTTTTAAAGCCGCAACCTAATGATTTTGCTATTGCTTGCACCAGAGTAGTCTTACCAACGCCTGGCACATCTTCAATAAGAACATGTCCCCCGCTTAATATTGCCACAGTTATTTTTTCAACGACAGATTTTTTACCAATAAACACTTTGTTTACATTATCAATTAACATGGTAGTTAATTTTTCATAATAGTCCAACAATTCCACCTCCAATTATCTATACTAAAATAGTAATTGGAATTTTTTTAATATTCAATGAAATTTCTGTGAACTTGTATTTAATTTTTCTTCACTAATTCCCTGACAGCATGCCATTGTTCTTTAGCTAGTTTTTGTATTCTCATATTTGAGTTTCGATCAGGATGACTTGCTATTTTGCTAAACCAGTATATTGACTGTTCATAGTTCTCCAGTCTCCTTGAGAGTTCTCCAATGAGATACATCACTGTAAGCTCGTCCATATTATTGACAGGAAAACTTTCCTTATTGTAGGCTTCAATATAGTTATCCAAAGCCATCTTAAGGAAAACCTTCTCTTCTTCATCTTTTACATACCTGTACATCCATGCAGTCTTTAAGGCCAAGCCTGCAATATAACTGTTTTTAGAGTTGATCAAGGTCGCGGTATATAAGGCAATTTTATAACTATCCAAAGCATCCGAGTAGGTCCTTATACCGCAAAAATTCCTCCCTACTTGCCTTCCTGCAAATGCTTCAGCCAATACTACCTTGTCTTTATCGCTAATATTATCGAAGGCATTTTCTGTAGAGGCATAGCCGCAGTTAGGACAAATAAATATGTCATAATAAATTGGATTGTAATTCTCATAATATACGCAAAAATCTTCATCTCTGTGATCTACCCTCAAAGAACTGGTCTTTATTTTTGTAGTATTGAACTTCATCATGCATATAGGGCAGTTAACTTCTTTTGTGTAATAAACATTATTCATCTTATCGCACTCCAATGCATTAATTTTCTACTGTCTTTGCTTCCTCTTCTTCACTATTCGTTCCCTGCACATTAACAGGTTTTGTGCCTACTCGGGTTACACCATCAGAAGCTCTGTATGTGTCTGTGTAAAGAGGTTCAACCAAAACTTCCTTACCATTTTCTACAATTACCCTGTAGCTTCTCACAACATAACCGGGTATGGCCTTTTTTTCAACGATTTTAGTGCCTACAGGAAGGCTACTGTCTTCAATTATTTTTATCTTTGGCTCAATCTTCTTTAAAATTTCCGTCTTTATCTTGATTTGTCTTCCTTTATTCTCATTTTTGCCGTATATGCTGAACCTTACCTGGTTACTCTTTACCTCACCATATATATATAATGGGTATGGGGTGTTATTCATAAACTTAAAATCTATATAATCGCCGGATATGGTAGCATCTCTTCCCATGGCGATATAGCTTGATGGCAGAGAATGATTCTTTCTCTCCACTATCTTTAGATTAGCCAGTAAGGCAGCATTATATAGGGTTGAGGATACCTGACATATACCTCCCCCTATGCCGTCTACATATTCATTATTAATTATTACTTTTGCTGTCCTGTATCCATATTTAGCAAGCCTGGGGCCTATGGTTTTGTTAAGGGAAAATGTTTCACCAGGGCGAACCAAAACATCGGTAACACTTTTGGTTGCAAGCTTAATATTATAGCTTCTTGATTCGTTGCTTGCATTAAAGCTGGTAGAGTATTCTCCCAGTTTATCTGTGATATTTGATAAATCTGCTCTCGTTATTTCTGCATCAATCACTTCTACAGGTAATTCAACATTAGCTATGCTCTTGCTGTCAATGGCTGCAGAAATCATATTAACAGCCTTCTCCTGATCCAATCTGCTTCCAAGTTTTTCGTCTGTAATCTGAAACTTCCCGGAAACAAGCCTTATAGTAGCATCAATAGGTTCAGAATCAATTTCTTTTGAAATATTTTTTATGAATTGAGCTACTTTCTCCTTATCATAGCTGAAGCCAATGGTAATATCTTTTTTATTCATCCTTATCAATATTGAATCAATATATCTATTAAATAAACTGCCTTGTCTTGTTAAGCTGTATGCTTCAGCCAATGCTCTATCGTAGTCATAACTGTAGTCGATATCCTTATAATTTAACTGCCATGTTTTTTCCCCATGTTTCAAGGTCATATATGCCTGGTTTAGATTATTATCAAAAGCATTTTTTAGTTCATTCATTGCTTCTGCCAAGGTCATCCTTCCAACATCATAACCATCTATGGAAACATTGGGGGCGATTTTTTCTCCTGATAAGAATAGAACTGCAGAACTCGCTAGCAGAACTATGAAAAAGGAAATTAAAGCGATAATAATTCCCTTAAAACCTCTACTCATAATAAGCACCCCTCAAAAGTACAATTCATATTTCTGCAATATATATATTCTATTCTCATCAAAAAAATTATACCTATTTGACTTTCATTTCTATCTTGTCCCCATTTTCAATTTTTTCATATATTGAAGCAGTTTTATCGTTAACAGTTATAGAAAAAGAATCTTTTGGGATTCTAAGGTCCTCCAGTATTTCGCCTATAGTATCGGAGTATCTTATACTTACATCATCTCCTTCCTTTATCTCATACCCATCTTGAACAATTTCACCATTTACTCTTATATGCCTTTTTAAATCATATTCCTTCCCATTTATGGTAACAGTTTTTCTGGATATGCTCTCTAATACTTCCTTGATAAATACTTTAGGTTTTTCTCCTCCTGTCCCACTCTGTATCCTTATAATATCCCCATTTGACACCTCTGAATTAATATTCTTTTGTATATCATTGATAAATATTGTAGCAGGCTCCCCTCCGCTTCCTTTTACAACTTGTTCCTTGCCATTTATGGTAAAATGCAGGTCTTTGCCTTTGGTACCAATAAGTAACCTGGGGTTAAAGCCAATAAATATGAGTACATCAGCTACAGTAATTCTGCTTGTATTCAGCAGCTTTACAGGTTTGTCATTGACCACTAAGTGTATAAAGTCATTTTTTCTTATGTTTCGTGCTGATACTCCAATGCCTATTGGTGTAATGAATTCAGGTCCTGTAACCTTTTTGGAGTTAAAAATTACCTCCTTGATTATATCAGTTTTCCTTACTCCTACTCTATCCTTCTGAAGTCCTAGAATCTCAGCCATATAATCTGCCAGCTTGGGAGTACAGCTTCCGCCTCCTATGAGAAAAACAGCGCTAGGAGGCTTGGCATTATATTCGATTATTTTATCACATATTTGTGCTGCCAAATCTCTTACGGCAGGTTCTATAGTTTTTATCACTTCCTCTGCCTTCACCTGATGCTTAATCCCCATGATATCCTTAAACTTTATATTAGTCTTTTTTGACAAGCTTAGCTTTACTTTTTCTGCTGTATCGAAGTCCAATAGATAATTCTCAGCTATTTTCTCAGTGATCTCATCTCCTGCAGTGGGGACCATGGCAAATGCAAATATTGTACCGTCCTTTGTCAAGGCAATGTCTGATGTGCCTGCTCCCACATCCACTAAGGCAATATTCAGAAGCCTCAAGTTATCCTGTATCGCTACATCCATTGCGGCTATAGGTTCCAGCGTCATATTATATATGGATAAGCCTGATTGCTTTATCACTGTTTGAAGGCTGTCTATTACCGTTTTTGGCAAAAAGGTTGCTATAACTTCCACACCCATATTTCTCCCACGCTGGCCTTCCAAATTGCCTATAATAGTATGGTTTAGATAGTAATTAGTTACTGCGTATCCCACACAATAGTATTCCTCGTTTTCGATGCTATCTGATTTTTTCATCTCTTTTTGGGCTTTTTGAATAGCTTCGATTTCCAGGCTTACAATCATATCTCTATCGATATATGTGAGAGGTTCGATTTCTCGTGAAATCTCTATCTTATATGTTTTTAAACTTCTCCCCGCTGCGGCTACAGATACTTTTTCCAGCCTTGTATTCAATCTCTTTTCCAGCTTTTCTTTAACATTTATCACCGACTCAGTCACTAAATTAATATCATGCACCTGTCCATCATACATAGCCCTTTTTTTGTGTTCTTCTACTTCAAAATCTGCTATTTCAAATACATCACCACGAAAAAACCCAACTATGCCTACAATGGTTCTAGTACCAATGTCCAGAGAAAAAAACAGCTCTTCTTTGCCCATATTACCACCTTAATTCATAATAAAAATTACTTTAACAAAAAAATGCAATTAAACTATAATTCTATATAAAAATCTATAATCCTTCTATTTTCGACTAATCCTATTGAACTCATAAATAGCAAGATTAAAAATAAATTCTACAATTTGCATGTTTTATTTGTATAAAAAAACATAAGCTAAATATTGAACACATCAGATTCAAATCTGAAAGGAAGTGACTTTTATGCTCCAAAGAAGGCGTAATCTTATGCGAATGGGTACCATGGGAGCTATAGGTGGCTTGGTGCTGCTGCCCATTTTTAGCGGAAAAGTAAGAAAAAAAATAACTAGAACAGGCAGAAATGCCTTCTTTAGAATCAATGACATGATACAAGATATGATAGACATGAGAAAATGAATGGTATAAAAAACTCAGGTCCTTAATAGGCCCTGAGTTTTCTTCAATCTTTCCCAAACTCTCTGATAAATTCGCTTTTTAATGCTCCCATCAGGATTTCATCATAAAAGGTTCCATCTATAAAGGCGGATTTTCTAGTCCTTCCTTCATATTTGAATCCACATTTCAAATAACACTTTGATGCTCTTTCATTGTATTCATAAAGCTTTAATGAAACTCTGAATATATCCAGCTCATAGAAAGCATAACGCAATAATGTTTTTATAGCGTCTTTTCCATAGCCCTTTCCCCAATAATCCCTGTCTCCAATTCGTATGCCAAGCTTGCAGCTTTGGTCCATTTCGTTGAAATCATACAACTGTATAGTGCCTATAGGTTTTCCTTCATCTATGGTTTCTATAATTAGATTCATAGGATCATATCCAAAACCTTTTAAAAGATTCATCCTTAATTGGGTTGTACCAAGCTTGCCCTCAGTCCAACCTGCCAATTTGTTAAGTTCCTCGTCATTGTACCAGTTGTGAAGATAGAATAAATCCTTCTCACAACCTTGCCTCAATATTACTTTATTACCCTTCAGGTAATCACCCTCCGGATACTTCTTAGTTATTTTAACTGAAGAAAAAAGGGAGGGTACAAATTTGAGAAGTTTGTATGGCTTAGAAGCATATAGGCTTTTATTAGCCAGTACATCATCGAAGATAGATTTCTGTACTTTAAATCTCACGCTTACCTTGCTGTCCAGCCCTTCTTTCACTATGTTTCCCTCATTGGTAGTATATATGGTATAGTTTCCTATAATTTTATTATCTTCAATAATGGATAAACCGAAGTTGCCTGAAGAATGAAACAGTATTTTGGAAATAAAAAGTTTGAAAACCGGGTATCGTTTAAAAAATACATAGTATAAATGGGAAATATCATCTGCAAAGGTTTTAATATAATTTGACCTCAAGGCACTCATCATAATACTCTCCCTCAAATAAGAATGAATTAAACATAATTATATCATATTTTTACAATTTCTTCATTATCAGCGAACATAATTCTTTAGTGTCCCTACATTTTCTATTCTCACCTGTACTATATCTCCTTCATTAAGAGGGCCTACGCCAGAAGGAGTGCCTGTAGCAATTATATCTCCCGGATATAATGTCATTATTTGACTTATAAAGCTCACCATTTCACCCACATTGAATATAAAATCAGATGTGTTGGATTTTTGCTTGGTTTCTCCGTTCAATAGCAGTTCAATATCAAGATTATCATAGTTTAGATCTGTGACAATACTTGGACCAAAGGGAGCAAAGGTATCAAAGGATTTTGCTCTAGTCCATTGTCCATCCTTTTTCTGCAGATCTCTGGCTGTCACATCATTAAAGCAGGTTGCACCTAGTATATAATCATATGCCTCTTCAGGTTTAATATCCTTCCCTGCTTTTCCAATTACCAAACCTAGCTCTGCTTCATAATCAACCTGCTTTGATATTTCTGGCCTGATTATTTCTCCCCTATGAGCCAATGCGGATGTAGGCGGCTTTAGAAATAATACAGGCTCTTCAGGCAGTGTCATATTCATTTCCTGAGCATGGGATCTGTAATTCAATCCTACACAAATTATTTTGGAAGGTGCGCAAGGAGTCAAAAAATCTATCTCTGTAATATCATAAAAAGAATCTGTTACTTCATAATCTTCGAAAATATCCCCGTTGATTACTTTTACTTTATTTCCTTCCCAGGAGCCGTATGCTACAAAATCATCTTTTTTAAATCTTATAAAATTCATAATGCTTTTCCTCCTTATATGCTTATTGCTGCCTCCAACAGTATTTCCGGCAGCATCAATGCTGTATCCCTATAGTGTTTATCATCATCTTCTTCTATTCCTTCAAAAAGACTCCTTTGCTTCAAGGGCAAATCGCTTATTGTAATGAGGGCAGCTGCGTTGCGACCTATGGCCTTTGAAGCTGTAAACACTGCCGATACTTCCATTTCAACTGCATCGCAACCTTTTTTTATCATAAAATCAAAGCTTCTCTTATTTTCCCCTAGTATGGAATCAATTGAAAAAATTCTACCTCTATGTACCGATACTCCTAGGGAATGTGCTGTTATCATGGCCTTTTGAAATATAACATTAGCTAAATCAGTGCTCCCGGATACAATATTGCCGAAGCAATCTGTGTATATATCATTGGAGTGGTATCTGGAAAAACCTTCGCCTATGACTGCGTCACTGCATACTAAAATATCGCCAAAATTCAACTTTTTGCTTATTGCTCCTGCAGAGCCTGAGAAAAATATGTTCTCACACTCAGAATATCCTAAGGCTATAACACAATCACCAGTCATGGGTGCACCTATACCACTGCTTATAACAGTTACTGGATTCCCCTTATATAGCATGGTGACTCCCTTATACCATCCTTTGAATTCTCTAACTATGCTTTCAGCTCTCTCCGTAAAACCGGACAAAGGCCATACGGGACTAATGATTACGCTCTTTGAAATATCTCCTATAGAACATCCAAAATGCTTTTCGATCATCACTTCTTTTTTTATGTTCTCATACATCAGCATCCCTCCGATTCTAATTATAGCAAAGATTTCTACAATACACTATAATATGATGGACTCTTACTCATTAATCCTTCCTGAACTCTCTTATAAATAGCGGAGGAATTGCAACAAGAATAATTAAAATCCCTACAAACTTAAAAGTCGTAAGTACATTTATACCATATGACATTATACCTGATACAGCATAACCCAAAGGCAGTCCTAACAGAGATAAAGTTGAAGCTGTTGAAGATACTCTACCCATCTTATCTACAGGAGTTGATTCCTGCATTAGAGTAGTTGCTCCACCACTTATAACAGGTATAAAGGCCCCTCCAACGACTGCTGCAACACAAGCCAGCTGCACATTGCTTATAAATCCGAATAACATCATGCCTGCACCTAAACCTATAAAACCTATTATCACTAATGTGCTCTTTTTAAATCTATGCCCAATCTGTCCTATGATAAGGGATCCTGCTACCATTCCAATAGTAAATGACATAAGTATTAAGCTCATTCCTTTCTCTCCTGCCATCAGTATTTTGTCCGAGTACTCAGGCATAAGCACATTAAAGGGAGCCAGCACCAGATTTACCAAACATGCCATAGTCAAAGATACCATTAATACCACATTGCTCTTTATAACAGTTAAACCTTCAACAAATTCATAATAAAATTGCTTAATATTTAAAGGTATGTTCTTACTACTTGAAATTTTAATTTTTGCAATAATTGCCGTAAACGATGATATCAAGAATGTTACGGAATCTATCAATATTGCTACTCCGATACCTAAATATCCCATAACTATAGCTGCAATGGCGGTACCTGCTATTTCTGCTAACGATGACGAAGCTTGCCGAAGGGAGTTAGCAGTAAGATAATGTTTTTTATCGACTAAAACCTGCATAACCGATGCCCTGGCAGGACTCGAGAAAACCTCACAAGATGAATTTATAAATGTGAAAACATATAAATGCCAAAGACTAATCATATCCCACATATAAAGGAATGCCATCATAGCCGTGCTAAAGCCTCGCAGTAAGTCTGTTATAATCATAACCTTTTTCTTATCCATCCTGTCAACTAAAACTCCTGCCATCATACCAAACAATACAGCCGGTGCTGCATTAACCGCCATAACAGTACCCATCATCAATGTAGAACCTGTCATCTCATATACCATCCAAAGAAATGCTATACTATCTATGGCATCACCAAACCTGGATACTGTATTTCCCACCCATATTTTAATAAAATCTTTATACTTCAGCAGCGCCTTATATCCTTTTTCTTCTGTGGTAACCACATTTAAATCCATCACTTAACCCCCAAATCTTAATCATATTTTTTAAACACTCCGATTATGTAGGTATAAGCTTTCGTATTTTTTCTCTTGCTGCTCCTTTCTATTAACTCTTCTAACTTTTTCTTCAACTCATCAAACTCTTCATAGGTCAGATTAAGTATCCCATAATTCAATATTTCTTTGTCATCATCATGCCTTTTGGTCAAATAATTTTTAAAATCCTCTGATGCATTTTTAAACATAGTTTCCCTTAAGTT
This sequence comes from Lutispora sp., assembly GCF_041687175.1. Classification (NCBI taxonomy): domain Bacteria; kingdom Bacillati; phylum Bacillota; class Clostridia; order Lutisporales; family Lutisporaceae; genus Lutispora; species Lutispora sp. The sequence goes on along the minus strand of NZ_JAWLCK010000004.1, from coordinate 17,033 downwards.
CTCTATCTGATCTTTCCAACCATCTTCTTTGGCAACTACCTTTTCCACCCTAAATCTTTCCGCAGTAGGAAAATAGTATTTTTCAACGATGCCTGCCTTTTCTTTTTTATCCACTATTTCCAAAACACCTATTCTCTCTAACTCCTTAACATGATAATGCACCTTGGAAGGAACTTCTCCAAGTCTGTCTGCAAGCTGCTTAACAGTTAAAGGTTCTTCGTCCAATGCAAAAAGTATCTTCATCCTGAAAGGATCAGTAAATACCTTTATTTCTTCCAATGAAGTAAGAACTTTTTCCTTTTCCATAAACTCCTCCAAAAATAATTTAATAATATATTTGTTTTTATCGTTAAAATTTATTTTATTATATAATTTAATTTTATTATATGCCTACAGATAATTTTGTCAACAAAAAAGGCTTGTAATAATTACAAGCCTTTCAATGCATCATCTATCAGTTTTGAGAATTCCTCTGTGGAGCGTGCTCCTGCTATTATTTCCCCTACCATCTCTCCTTTGCTGTTGACTATCAATGTGGTAGGAACATACATTATCTGATCCAAGAAACCTTCTATTAAACTCTCAGTAGTTATTATGTTCTTATACTTGCCACCTGTTTGTTCCAATATCTTTTTAGCAGCATCAACTTCATTATCTGCCAGTATGGCTAAGACTCTAACACCTTTATCGGAATACTTTTTATCTATTTCCTGCAACGCAGGAATTTCTGTTATACAGGATGGTCAGGTTGTAGTCCATACATTTACAACTGTCAGCTTATTATCAGCAAAAAAATCGTTTGTAATCTCGTTGCCATCAAAATCCTGGGATGAAAAATCAGGTATCCTGTATGCTACATCTTCCGAAGAAGTGCTTTCATCAGGGTTTTCTTTCTCATCGCTGCCAGGACTTTCTTGGGGTTCCGGCTTTGAAGTCTCCACATCCTCTTTAGCCGGTTCTATGGTTTCTTGGAGCTTTTCTTCTTGTTGTGGTTCTTCTACAGGTGTTTTATTTCCGCATGCTGAGATGCTAATGACTATTATCAGCACCACAGCTAGCATCCAGAATTTTTTCATGGTTTAATCTTCCTTTCTTTTCAGAGATAAATCCAGATTTTATTGCTTTTGTAGGGCATCTGTCTACACATTTGCCGCATCTTACACACTCAGGGCTGTTGGCGTTCTCATATATTTTGATGTCTACAGGGCAGTTTTTGTTGCACACATTGCATTTTGTACATTTGGTCCCATCAACACTCATCCTGTAGAAGCTTACAGAGTTAAATAATGAATATATGGCACCTAAAGGACATACTGCTCTGCAAAAGGGTCTTGATATTAATATTGAAAATATTATTGTTACTGTCAGGAGCATAAGCTTCCAGTAATACATGATGCCTATAGCACCTCGTAGAGCGGCATTCTTGATTGTAAGGGGTATGCCTGCCTCCAGAGTGCCTGCGGGGCATATGTACTTGCAAAAATAGGGCAAGCCTATTCCTACTTCATTGGTAAAAAATGCAGGTAAAAGCAAAACAAAAACTACCAGGAAAAAGTATTTAACCTTATTTAGTATTTTGGGCATTTTAAACTTTTTGGAAGGAATCTTATACAAAAGCTCCTGGAAGAATCCAAAGGGGCATAACCATCCGCATACCAGCCTTCCTCCAATTGTGCCTACAAGCATCAAAAAACCTATTACATATAGTGATACTTGATGCTTCAACCCTGCTGCCACAGACTGTAGTGAACCTATGGGGCAGGAAGTATAGGCACCGGGGCAGGAATAGCAATTAAGGCCTGGAAAACAAACTGATTTCAACTTCCCCCTATATATAGTTCCTTTTGCAAAGCCTTCCATATAGCCATTGCCAATAATGGTGGATGCCAATTGGGCAATCCTCCTCTTTATCCTAGCCAATTCCTATACACTCCAAACAGATATTTATTGCTTTCTGCAGCACTTCCTTTACTTCCCCTCTGTAAACTCCCATCGCAATTAATACAAAAGACATGAGCAATAATATATATTTTGTCTTTTCTTTCATAATGTTAACCTCCGAACTAAACAATAATAAATATTATTAACATTATACCAAATATATTCGGAATGCCAATGATTTTTAAGGAGTATAAATAAGGGCTGAAGCCTTTAACCCACGGACTTCAACCCTTTAGCCCAATTTGACTAAATTTTATCCCACTTGTTTTTTATGCTATGGCGTTTCTTCTAAGCTTCTCTATAGCAGCTTTAAACTGGGGTATCAATGCTATAACCAAGCAGATTGCTGTTTCGACCCCAATCAGCAAGAAATTTACAGTAAATGAATACCATATGGGGTTCATGCCCTCCGGTGCATACATTCCAAAGAATACAAAGCCGGAAATGAAATGTGCAAAGAATCTCCCAAAACCTCCTATTACAACACTGACAGGCAGATGTTTTCTGTTCAGTCCTGCAAGGCCCATGGCAGCAAAGGCAATAGGATAATCAAGGAGAACCTGTGCCCAATGCACCACATAGGGGTCTTGAATAAACTGAAGAAATCCATAGGCTATACCTGCAACAATACCAGCCCGTGCCCCAAATATATAAGCAAATATGAACATGGGCAGCATACTTCCAGGGGTTATAGAACCTCCCTGAGGCCAATGATAAATCCTTATATAAGATAATACAAAGGACATTGCTATACAAAGGCCGCCATATACAAGAATTTTTGTATTAGTTTTTTTGTTTCTAGCTGAGTAAGCCAAAAGCAGTGAAACTCCAAGAAGAGCCACTAGTATGAGAATAGTGGTCCCTTTCAGCTCTTTAAACTCCTCAAACATTTGAGTCAGATAACTCATAAAAATACCTCCTTTTTGATATGTCCTCGGAGGAGACGATTAAATACAAAAAACCGCAACGAGCGTTGCGGCTATGATAAATCATTTAACCGAAACCGCTTCCCTTCGTTAGGATTAACTACACAGGTTCCAAGGGTCAGTGACTTAAGCCACCCTCTCAGCACAAGCTCCCCTAGCGGACATTATCTATTAAATTCAAGTATAATATACTACTTATTTATATGAGTGTCAAGGAGGTTGGGAAATTATTCCTTATGTATTTTATATCCCCATATTCTATTCCTTCTATCTCAAACAGTTTTCTCTGCACATCAAGCCCTGCAGAATAATTGGATATCCTTCTTCCCATTCTGATAACCCTATGGCATGGCACTATTATTGGGATAGGATTTGCCTTGTTTGCTGTTCCTACAGCACGGCTATATTGTTTTCCTCCCAAAGCTTCTGCAACCTGGGCATAGGTACGAAGCTCACCGTAGGGTATTTTCAATAACTCGCCCCATACCTTCTTCTGAAACTCGCTACCCTGCAAGTCCAGCTTAACGGTAAATGTTCTGCGTTTGCCTTCAAAATACTCTTCAAGTTCCTTTTTAGCTTGCCTTATATGCTCATCTTCTCTTTCTTCACATTCGCATACTGGTTTTTTATCTTCTCTCAAGTTTAAAGCCATTATGCCCTTCCCAGATGATTGCAAATATATTCTCCCTACAGGAGAATCCATATAGGATATGTACATAATCAAAACCTCCTAATGCAGAAATGCCGGCATCATCATGATGCCGGCAACTTATCTGATTGATACTATAGAGATTTTATCACATCAAGATTAGTTTTTCCAGTCTTAGGTTCCAGAGCTTTGTTTAGCTTCTGGACTCTTCCTTCGCTGTTGGTATATGTGCCTTCTGTTTCCGCAAAGCTGTTCAATGGAAGGACCACATCAGCTAATTTTGCTGTTTCAGTGAGGAACATATCACATACTGCAAGGAAGCCTGTTTCTTTAAGGGATTTTTCAGCTTCTACATTTTCAATTCCTATTGGATCTTCACCATATATCAATACTGCCTTATCCTTCAAGCTGCATTCATCTGCTTTGAAAGCTTTAACGCCTTCATTGATCAAGCCTAAGCTGTTAGGCTTATTCTGCATCAGCAGTATGTTCTGTGCACCTAGACCTGAAGCTTTCGCAAGTTCTGCAGCAGCCTTGGCTTCAGCATAGCCTGCAGCACCGCCGATTATGATCAATGGGTTGGCTTCAACCTTAAGCTTGCCATCCAGTGTTGCAGCCACTTCAGCTAATTTCTCGTCTTTAACTGCTTTTGTCAAGGCTTCAGTATACTCTCTAACCTTATTATCATCTACTCTAACAACCATCTTAGCAAATTTGTCAAGCTTAGATGATGCTTGGCTTACCATTACCAGTACAGCACCCTTTTCAGATGCTGCTTTAACCTTAAGTGCCGCTACAGGGTTTTCTTCCTTTATATCAAAGCCTAGGCATAGGATTAGATCAGCATTATCTATATCTTCATAGGTAGCATTCTTGTAATCCTTGCCGAAAACCTCCTGTAAGCCATAAGCCGCATCCTTCAACTCAAAGCTATATGCTTCTTTGAAGCGTTTCATCAATTCCGCTGCTTCTTCATTGGTAGCTTTCTCAGATACAATGGCTACTGCTGTTTCTGCTTTCATATTCTCTGCCACTATCTTTAAAGCTTCTTCCCAAGTGCTTTCTACCAGCTTATCATCTTTCCTTACCATTGGTTTTAAGAGCCTGTCAGGTGAATTGATAAAGCTGTTTTGGAATCTTCCCTTTTCGCACAAGTTTCCGTTGTTTACTCCCAATCCTGCTTCTGAAGTAGCCCTTACGAATACATCTCCCGCTGTATTAAGTTTCAATGTGCAGCCAGTACCGCAGTGGTTGCATATAGTTTCTGTAGTTTTCTCTGCAAAAGGTCCTGGTTTTGGAAGCTCAACCTTCTCTGTCAAAGCTCCTACAGGGCATGTAGATACGCACTGACCGCAGGACTCGCATCTGCTGTCTTCACCAAAGGGTTTGCCAAAGGAAGGTTCAATTGTAGTATTATATCCTCTTGAAATAAAGCCCAAAGCTCCTGCTCCCTGTACTTCAAGGCATATTCTTACACATCTTCCGCACATTATACATTTATTTTTGTCTCTGCTGATGAATGGATGGCTTTCATCTATAGGATGCTTTGTGATTGCTCCTGCCAATCTGTCCTGTTTAGCTCCATATATTGTAGCGAATTCTCTCAGTTTGCATTCATTAACATCCTTGCATCCACAAGACAAGCATCTCTGTGCTTCTGCCTTCGCCTGCTCTTCAGTAAAGCCCAGCTCAACTTCTTTGAAATTGTGCTTTCTTTCTTCCTTATTGAGCATTGGCATTTTCATTTTTTCTTTCTTTTCATATTGCTCGAATTCTTTTTTATCCATATCTTCAAGCTTTTCTGCTTTCACATGGTTATACAACTCAGGAAGCTTCTCGATAATCTTCTTGCCTCTTAGATATTGATCCATGGAATAAGCAGCTCTTCTTCCTGCAGCTATTGCTTTGATAGCAGTCTGAGGACCTGTTACCACATCTCCGCCAGCAAATACACCTTCAATATTTGTAGTTAATAAATCCTCATCAACAACTAATCTATTTCTGTTTACTTCAAGCTTGAAGTTTTCATTTATAAAGCTCAAGTCCTGAGTCTGTCCTATAGCCCCTATTACATAATCTGCAGGCATCTGGAATTCTGAGCCAGGTATTTCTATAGGTCTTCTTCTGCCTGATGCATCCGGCTCTCCCAGTTCCATCCTTATGAACTCAATATATATTGGTTTTCCTGCTTCGCTAACAATTTTCTTAGGAGCAATCAGGAATTCAAATTCCACTCCTTCATATTCAGCTTCTTCTATTTCCATTTCATGGGCAGGCATTTCCTTCTTAGTTCTTCTGTAAGCAATTGTAACCTTTTCTGCTCCAAGCCTTAAGGCAGTTCTTGAAGCATCTATGGCAGTATTACCGCCACCAATAACCACTACATGCTTGCCTGATAGATCAATATTGTGGCCTAAGCCTACTCTGCCCAAAAAGTCCACACCGGAGTATACTCCCATAGGACATGCTTCTCCCTCGCAACCTATAGGCTGCCCAACCTGTGAACCTACACCTAAGAATATGGCATCATATCCATCCTTCTTCAGGCTTTCATAGGTTACATCCACTCCAAAGGTTTTTTCATATTGTATCTCAACACCTAATTCCTTTATAGTGTCTATTTCCTTATCCAAAGTAGCCTTTGGCATTCTGTATTCTGGGATACCGTATCTCAGCATTCCGCCGCCTTTTGGCCATCTTTCGAATATGGTTACATCATGTCCTTCCTTTGCAAGATAGAAGGCACAGGAAAGCCCGGCAGGTCCTGCTCCAATAACGGCTGCTTTCTTGCCTGTTGAAGGCTTCTTGTAGGGCACATAGTGGTTTCCGCTGTTTAGATCATAATCAGCAGCAAATCTCTTAAGATAATCTATTCCTACCCTTTCATCAACCAGATTTCTTCTGCACTGGTCTTCACAAGGTCTGGTGCATACCCTTCCGCATACAACTGGTAGAGGGTTTCTTTCCTTAATTAGCTTTACCGCCTCTTGATATTGTCCGTTGGCAATGTGTGCTATATAACCTTGTACATCTATACCCGCAGGACATGTCATGCTGCAGGGAGCTGTACAATCTCCATAATGCTGAGAAAGAAGAAGTTCCAGGCACATTTTTCTGGCATCATTTACACCTTCAGTCTCAGTCCTTACTACCATTCCCTCTGTAACCTGGGTTCCGCAGGCCAGCATATTTCCTCTGGCGCCTTCTACCTCAACCCTGCAAAGCAGGCAGGAGCCGAAGGGCTTCAATCTGTCATCGTGACAAAGAGTAGGTATCAATACATCATTTTCTCTTGCCACATCCAATATAGTCTGACCAGGGTTGGCAGTAACTGCTATTCCATTTATGGTTAAGTTAATTTTTCCCATAGTTCTCTACCTCATCCCTTTACAAATTATTCAACAATTATTGCATCAAACTTGCAGGTAGCCTTGCAGGCTCCGCATTTTGTGCATATACTGCTATCGATCTTGTGGGCTTTCTTTACCTCACCAGAAATAGCTTTAACCGGACAAACCCTGCTGCAAGCAGTACAACCGATACATTTGTCTTCAAGTATTTTATATTCTATCAAGGCCTTACACTGTTTTGCAGGGCACTTTTTATCTCTTATGTGGGCTTCATATTCATGCCTGAAGTATTTAAGAGTAGTCAGAACCGGATTTGGTGCAGTTTGTCCCAAACCGCAGAGAGAATTCTTCTTTATATTTGCGCATAGCTCTTCAAGCAGCTCTATATCTCCCTCTTTGCCTTCTCCCTTTGTGATTCTTTCTAGTATCTCAAGCATTCTCTTTGTCCCTATTCGGCAATAGGTACATTTTCCGCAGGATTCTTTCTGGGTAAATGTTAGGAAGAACCTTGCTATATCAACCATACAGTTGTCCTCATCCATTACTACCATACCGCCGGAACCCATGATTGCACCTGTCTGATTTACTGAATCATAGTCTATAATTGTATCGATAAGGTCTGCAGGTATACAACCGCCGGATGGTCCACCCATTTGAACAGCCTTGAATTTCTTTCCTGATGATGTTCCTCCACCGATATCATATATGATTTCCTTTAGCTGCATTCCCATTGGAACTTCTACCAAGCCGCCCTTTGCAATTTTACCTGCTAAAGCAAATACCTTAGTGCCTTTGCTCTTCTCTGTACCATACTTTGCATATTCTGCAGCACCGTGTAGTATAATATAAGCCACATTGGCATAGGTTTCAACATTGTTGATATTTGTAGGCTTATCCCAAAGACCTTTTACTGCAGGGAATGGAGGCCTCATTCTAGGCATACCCCTCTTACCTTCAATGGAGCCTAAAAGGGCTGTTTCTTCACCGCAGACAAAGGCTCCTGCTCCTTCTTTAATCTTTATCTTAAAGCTAAAATCTGAACCTAAAATATTCTTACCCAATAATCCTCTTTCTTCCGCATCTCTGATGGCTATTTTCAGCCTCTGAATAGCCAGAGGATACTCAGCTCTTGCATATATATATCCTTCATCTGCTCCAATAGCATAGCCTGCAATCATCATACCTTCTATTAAAGAATGAGGGTCGCCTTCAAGAACGCTTCTGTCCATGAATGCTCCTGGATCTCCTTCGTCAGCATTGCAAACTATATATTTTTTGGAATCTTGAGAGGCTCTAGCAAATTTCCATTTCATACCTGTTGGGAAGCCGGCGCCTCCTCTTCCCCTTAGGCCTGAGTTAAGTACTTCCTCAATTACCTGCTCTGGTGTCATAGTCTTTATTGCTTTTTCAATGGCTTTATATGCATCCATAGCAATAGCTTCATCTATGGACTCAGGGTTAATAGCACCGCATCTTCTAAGGACTATCCTCATCTGCTTATTAAAGAAAGCATCCTCAGAAGTTTCCATATCATCTGCTTTTACAACCCATTCAATAACAGGTTTACCTTCTATAATATGTGATTCAAATATTTTATTTGCTTTTTCTGGAGTAACTTCTCCATAGATTATGCTTTTACCATCAGAATCTATAACTTCTACCAGTACCTCTTTGTAGCACATGCCCATACAGCCTGTCTCATCAAGAGTCACTGGCTTATTTGATTTTTCAATATTTGCTTTGAAAGCTTCATAGACTTTATTGCCACCTGCAGCAATACCACAGCTTCCAAGGCCTACTATAATCTTAAAATCGCCTTTTTTCATATTACTCACCCCTATTCTCATAGAATCCTCTTATAATTTTCCTTGCCTTATCAGGAGTAAGTCGCCCGTATGTTTCATCTCCTATCATCATAACCGGGGCAAGGCTGCAGCAGCCCAGGCATGCAACAGTTTCCAAAGTAAATCTACCGTCATCTGTGGTGCCGCCAATTTCAATCTTTAATTCGTCAGCCAAAGCTTCGGCCACCTTTTCTGCACCATTTACATGGCATGCAGTACCAAAACAAAGCTTTATTAGGTTCTCGCCTGTAGGCTTGAGTCTAAATTGGGAGTAGAAAGTTGCTACACCCATAACTTGTGAAGGATGCAGGCCTGTCCTATCGCAAAGCTCATCAAGAATGTCCTGTGGCAGATAACCATAAGCTTCCTGGATATTTTGCAGTATAGGGATTATATCTGCTTCTTTTCCTTCATACTTCGCCAAAATTTTATCAAACTTGTCAAAATAATGGCTGCGTTCATTACAACAGCATTTGTTGCTCATCAACAAATGCACCTCCCTTTTATAAATATTGAAACTGTATGCATAAAGTCACTTTTTGAACAATAATTATATTATATGTTATTGAAATTACAGTGTCAATTCATCCCTCTACGCAAAAAATATGGCTACAAGATTCCAATTGCATCTTTTGGACTCTCCTAGCCAATTCGGTTTCAATTGTCATAATAGCGCTATTTATCTGATAATTTATAATTCCTTAGTGAAGAAGATACTTCAAAATCATCATCAATATATTCAGATTTTACAAGACCTACACCCTTGCAATAATAAAAATTGCTGGATGCACCACTTTCCTTGTATATTTTTTTTATAATTATACAGTTTTCAAAAGTACCTGCAGGGACTGTCACAGTAGCATCAATATCTGTTATTTCACATTGATTGCCCTCGCTCTCCCACTTGGTTCCTATTTCTATAGGAGCCTTTATGATTATATCCTCCATATTCTCTTCTTCATCCAATACATTTTTTTCATCATAAACTTCTGCTTCCGAATAGGTACGAATCAGGCTTTCATCATTAATTACATAAATATTTGCTGATATAGTTCCTCCATTATCAATCATAATCTGATATTTATTGTCTTTAGAGTATACTACCTTCTGAGTATATGTTGCATACTCATTCCCTACTCCTTCATACTCCCACTGATTGCCAACTGCAAGAGGGTAGTATGTTTCAACAGTCACTTTATCTTCTTGTTCTTGTGGTTCCTCTGTACCCTGTTCCTCTACTTCTTGAGCGCATGATGCCAGTAACATAATTGTCAGCACCAATATAAAAGTATAAGAAATTATTCTTTTAAACTTCATTATTTATTCACTCCATCCATTTTATCTTTGAGTTGCTATTATTATTGTCAAACCCGATTATATATATGACGCAGAAATCCAAAATTGGTTTCAAAAAGCTCAAATTATTAAATTTTCATGATTTTTTATGTATTTTTTTGGTATAATAAAGATAAGCACAGACAAGGAGGTATGAGTATTATGAATAAGGGTATTAACAACTATGTAGTGTGGATTATAGTAATATTCTTGGAATGGTTCATATTGAGAATTGGCAATAGTGCTCATTTGTGGATTTTTGTTATCATACCTATAATTGCTGCATTTATATACACCGAGTATAACAATAAGCCTACAAAAAAAAGGAGAAACTTGAGATAACGAGGAGAGATGAAATGTCATACATAGAATTATGTGCGCCCTGCGGATTTGCTCTGGAAGCTGTACTGTCAAGGGAAATAAAAGAACTGGGTTATGAGGTCACCAGAGTAGAAGATGGCAGGGTATACTTTTTGTCAGACGAATACGGCATAGCAAGAGCAAATCTTTGGCTCCGAACTGCTGATAGGATACTTTTGAAAATGGGAGAATTCTATGCCACTTCTTTTGAGGAACTTTTTGAAAACACTAAGAGCCTGCCATGGCATGAATGGATCCCCAAAGAAGGCTCCTTTCCTGCTGCAAAGGCCTCTTCAGTGAGATCCAAGCTGTTCAGCACATCTGATATTCAGTCCATAGTAAAAAAGGCTGTGGTAGAAAGCCTTAAGAAAAAATATAAGGTTAATTGGTTTAGCGAAAGTGGCTCATCCTATCCAATACATATATTAGTTTTTAAAGACAAAGTCACATTATATCTTGATACATCTGGAACAGCCCTGCATAAAAGAGGATATAGAGAAATAGGCAGTGCAGCTCCTTTAAGAGAAACTTTGGCTGCAGCATTGGTATCCCTGACTCCTTGGAGAGAAGGCCGCCTATTGGTAGACCCTTTCTGTGGCTCTGGTACCATATTGATTGAAGCAGCTCTAAAGGGCTTGAATATAGCTCCTGGTCTTAAAAGAGATTTTATATCAGAAAAATGGTTCAGAATACCTGAAAAATTATGGAATAGGGCACGGCAAGAAGCTCAGAACAGTATAAAGTCCGGTAATGATATTTATATACAGGGCTATGATATAGATGATAAAGTCATAAAAATCGCCAGAAGCAATGCTAAAAAAGCAGGCGTGGAAGATTATATACACTTCCAGCAAAGAGATGTAAGGGATTTTTCAAGCAAGGAAAAATACGGGTTTATAGTAACAAACCCTCCTTATGGTGAAAGATTGGAAGACATAAAGACAGTGGAGCAGCTTTACAAGGATATGGGTAAGGTATTCTCAACCCTTGACACATGGTCCTTTTATATATTGACTGCCCATGACGGTTTTGAAAGATATTTCGGAAGAAAAGCAGATAAAAAAAGGAAGCTTTATAACGGTATGATGAAAACTGATTTATATCAGTACTTCGGTCCAAAGCCTCCTAAAACATATACTACTGAATAGCATGTTATGTCCAGAGATCATCCATGAGTCTCTGGACTTTTTCTTTTCTCCTGTTGGTCTCATCCAGGTCAATGAAATACTCATCCCCCTGCTGAATCAAAACATCGCCTTCCTTAGCTTCTGCAGGTATCCTATCTTTCTCTATATTCACCACCTGTCTGTTTTCGTCCTCACAAACAGCATAATTCCCTTCAAACCTATCAATAATATATTTCATAGACATGCTCCTTCTTTGAAATATCATTGGTTTACTTGAAAGCTTCTTCAAAGGTTATGGATTCTCCGTCAGAAGTAGCTATTATGGTTCCATTCTCATCTGTTCTGTATATTTTTATGCCCATTTTATTTAATAAATCCACGATTTCCCTATGGGGATGCCCATACTTGTTATCCTTACCAACACATATAACTGCATATTGAGGGTTAACCTTCATTAAAAACTCTTCAGTAGTGGACGAACTGCTTCCATGATGGCCTACTTTAAGAACGTTTGCAGATAAATCATAACCTTTTTCAATCATTTCTTTTTCTGATACATCTTCTGCATCACCGGTAAATATGAAAGAATTATTTCCATGTTCTAGCTTAATTACTATTGAATAATTATTTGTTTCCTTATAGCTGTCACTATTGGGTGCCAGTATAGTAAAACTGGCTTCTCCTAATCTAACTGTGGTTCCAGGTACCGGTGTAGTAACCTTCATACCTTTATTTGATATTGCATTCAGTACATCTTCAAAGGTCTTAGTGGTGCTCATGGCTTTGGGCATATATATGACACCAATATCAAAGCTCTCTATTACTGCATCCAATCCGCCTATGTGATCTTCATGGGGATGGGTGCCTATAACATAGTCCAACAGTTCAATATTCTGAGATTTTATATATGCTACCACTTCTTCTGAATCACCGTTATTCCCTGCATCTATTAGCATGGCTTGTTCATCACTCTGTATGAGAATGCTGTCAGCCTGCCCTACATCTATGAAATGAACCTTTAATTTGCCAAGCTCAGTGGTACCATTATCTGGCTCAGCATCTCTATTTATATCATTCTCTATGGGTATGCCATCTGCATTATTGGCTGAGTTGTTTTCTTGTTCTACTATCGAAGCTGGATCTTCAATATTATTGCTATTGTCTATGTCATTGCTGTTATTTATAAAAGAGATAGCTGCAGCTATTATCAAGACTATTATGTAGTATATGGGTTTCTTTTTCACATCATTACCTCCTGTCAAATATAATTATTATATCATATGACAAGATGTATGATAAGTATTAATGTCTTGAGTAATTTAGGCTTTCCATGAGTCATAAGAAAGGCTTCCTATGGGTTTTAAAAACTATTTGAAAGAACGTTTAAAAGCTGTTAAAATTAATTAGGATAATGCTATTGTAGCTCAGTCGGTAGAGCAGCTGATTCGTAATCAGCAGGTCAGGGGTTCAAGTCCCCTCAGTAGCTCCATAAAAGCAAAAATACCAAGCTTTTCTGGCTTGGTATTTTTTATCCCTTTTTTAAAGCCTTATGCACTCCAGCAGCCCCTTTGTATAGGCCTCAGGATTTGTAAACAATCCCTCATGATCACATTCTACTTCAACAACAGGGTGATCCCCCAAGGATTTGAACATTTCTAAAAATGCATTGGGAGGTACGGACATATCCTTGGTACAATAGAGCAGAACCATTGGTATATCCAACTTCTCAAAGTCTCTGGTATAAACAGGTGTCTCCATGATCACAAGAGGCTGAGTAACAAGAATATTCATTAGTGCATTAAATTGCTCATCAGTTGCCATTGTAGCAAGCATTCCTCTGACAAACCTGGGATCGATAGGAATTGCTCCATCACCTCTCTGGACAGCCATTTCCCGCATGGCAGACTTAATATCATCAGGTACAAAATCAAACTGAGATTTTCCATGGGGTAGTATCCAGGCATTGTTGAAAATTATCTTCTCTACCTTATCCTTAGCCAGTGGAATTGCCATCTGCATAATATGCCCGGCACTGGAATGTCCAACAACAATGACCTTCTCTTTTTGAGCATTTAGAGACGATGCAACATAAGCTACATAATCTTCATAAGTTACATCCTTGCTGTCCTCTGGTCCATTGCCCGGAAGAGTTAAGGCTTCTACCTCATATCCTTCCTTTTCCAATAAGCTGGAAACCGCATTCCAACACTGCCCATTGTGCCATGCTCCATGAAGCAATACAATTTTACTCATAGTTAAATCCTCCTATCTAAATTGATTATTAAAAAGCATATAGCCTTCTCTTATCAAATTGCACATCACAGCGGTACTGTTTACCTCTTTTCCAAAATACTTTTCTGCTGATTCCGCTATTGATTGTGCTAAAAATCTTATAAAACTTTGGTCGTTGGTCTCTGAAATCCATAAGGTTATGATCAAATGATCCTTGTTGCTGCCTATGAAAGCCTCAGATATATCAAAGTAATCTACAATAATATTGATCCTCTCTATACTGATTTCTGTCTTTTCTGAAATCTCATGGGCTAAGCCACTAATATCAGGTATTGTGTCTGTTTTGTTTGCTCGGATAACTATACAAGGCATAGAATCACCTCCTACTTTTTACATAGCAAATTGCCTGCCAAATTTAATTAAGAGAGCTAAGCTTAGAATACTGTAGCTTTATAGAAGCTAATAAAAACAAAAAGAACTGTAAACTTTTTTTACAGTTCCATGTTTGTAATATGTTTTTACAACTAAATATTTAGATCCTTAATTTTTTTATATAGTGTAGGCCTTGATATTCCTAACCGTTTTGCGGTTCTTGTTATATTGCAGTCTTCTTCCTTATAGACCCGCTTGATTATTATATCTTCTGCAATTTGCAGCAAGTTTGTGCCCTCAGGCAGCTTTTCTCCAAAAACCCGATTAAAATCTTTTTCCAATTTGGCTGCCATATAGCATTCTTTTATACCAGTGGGAAGCACTGATTCGTCAATAACTCCATTTTCCGACAGAACCAGGGATCGCTCTATAATATTAATCAGCTCTCTTACATTCCCAGGCCAATGGTAAGCCTCAAGATATTGTATTAATTTATCATCTATTGAAGTGATTTCTATGCCGGTTTTATCTGAAAATTCTCTGATATAGTGGTCAAAGATAATCCTTATGTCTTGCTTTCTTGCTCTAAGAGGAGGTATGTTTAACTGAACAACATTGATGCGATAGTATAAGTCCTCTCTAAAGTTGCCTTTTCTGATTTCTTCCTGTAAATCCTTTTTTGAAGCTGCAATCACCCTTATATTTATAGGAATGGGTTTGTTTCCTCCGATTCTATTGATGGTAGATGATGACAGGGCTCTTAATATTTTTACCTGAGCCTGCAAAGGCATATTTTCGATCTCATCCAAAAAGAGGGTTCCCCCTGAAGCATATTCCAATAATCCCTGCTTTCCCGCTTTAGCAGCTCCTGTAAAAGCACCTGCCTCATAACCAAAAAGTTCGCTTTCAATCAAGTCTTTTGGTATGGCACCGCAATTTATAGCCACAAAGGGCTTGTCATGTCTCCTGCTTTCGTTATGAATAGCCTGAGCGAATACCTCTTTTCCGCTTCCGCTTTCCCCATATATCAGTATGGAGGTATCTACCTTTGCTGCTCTTTTTGCTATTTTTATTGATTGAATGATAGCTTCGGACTCTCCCAGAATATTGCTGAAAGTGTAAAAGTCTCTATACTGGTTGATACTTTTTACCTGAGAGTTCCTTTTTGTTGTCTTTGCTGCTCTTTTTAAAACCAGAATTTCGTAGAGTCTTGCCAGACTGTAGATAATATTTAATGTATCGCTATTAACTGATGTGTTTAGAAAGGAAGCATTTATTGTTCCTGCAATGTCATTATTCTCATTATAAAAAGGTGCTGCAGCACAACTGAATTGATGAAAGATATATTTATAGTGATCAGGACCAATAACCATAAAAGGCTTGTTCTCCAAAATAGCCAAACAGGTAGAATTTGTTCCGATGCTTTTCTCTGAAGCATCTAAAAAATAGCCTACCTTAGGGTATAGATTATCATATATATCATCGTAATTTACTATGTATTTAAGCTTTGCGTTATGGTCATATATGCTGATGTTCATATTGAGGTCTTCAACTATTTTACAGAACTCCTGATACTGAGGTTCACTATACTCCGGCTGGTATTTCAGAATATACTTTTCTTTATCCTCTGGTTTCATTAATAGCTTTTCATTAAAATCATACAATGAAACCCCATATCCTTTGCAGCGCCTCCATGAGTTCAAAATATCCTGCTTTATGTGCTTATCATTAAAATCCATATTATTAACAAAGCACTCCCTGATTTTTTTATAATCAGCCATAAATGCACCTCCGCTCTTATCCTGTATAGTTTTATTATACAGATAAAAGGGCAAAGATGTAAAATTTTTTTACATCTCTCCTCGAAACAGTGGGTAAGCAAAAAGGACGGCAGACCGTGTCAGAATGGTAAAATACTCCATGTATACTTATTTCTGCTCCTGAATTCCAAGATATGGATTATGGCTTATAAACCCGGACTCCAAATCATTCCAGAACTTATCCCTTAGTATTTCGGGATAAACATTTATTGATGTCTTTTTAATATCTTCCCTGCTCATGAAGCAGCATTGAACTATGTATTGTTTTTCTAACTCTGGATCGGTGCCAGTTATTATATCATAGCTATCAGCTTCTGCGGTAAAATATAGTTCCACATGATGGACATTCTTATCGGAACCAATAATGAACTCCCTTACATATGCCAGCTTCCCCGGCCTGCAGTTGATGCCGCATTCTTCCCTTACTTCTCTTATAACTGCTTCGGTGGCACTTTCTTCGCCTTCCAGGCCTCCTCCCGGCATAGTCCACCATTCTTCACCAGTTTCAGGGTTTTTGTAAAGGACAAGAAGTACTTCATTGTCTTGGTTTAATATTATTGCTGCTGCTCTTACCCTAAATCTATATTTCATGAAAATATCCTCCTGAATTATATTGGGTTATATTTAGGTCAACATATATATTTTACAACAAAAAGAGAATCCTGTTTGTTTTTTTTGGATTCTCTGTATATATATGATTCTTTGGAGGACATGTAAACATTAAATTCTTCAAAAATAACCTTCAGGATGGCAATAGAAGCTTTTTTAACATTGGTAATTTATCATGGTTTCAAAACTACCTTTATACAATTATCCTTTTTCTCGTCAAATATTTCATAAGCATATTCTCCCTTTTCCAATGATAGCTTGTGGGTTATTATATCTGGATCTCCTACATTTTTTGCTTATACATCCTTTATGCCTTCATACACTATGGTCTTCATCACATTCCTCCAATCATTATGTGCAGTTTCTCTATTCAAAATCAGTTAGCCGTCTTTAAGCTTAGTTGCAAGTAATCTCCTGAATATTATTCTTTACTAATACAAAAATTATAACAAAGCTCATTTTTTCTCT
>NZ_JAWLCK010000003.1:30162-74732 GCF_041687175.1 Lutispora sp. | reverse complement strand
AAGCACATTAAGTTTCTCTTCAAAAAAGGCTTATCCTTTGCAGTAATTCTAGCACTTATATTTTCTTCATTAGGAACCATTGCATTTGGAGAAGCCTGGCAGCCGAATACAGAGCAGCCCATATTGGTAGTCACAGGCCAGGGCATTGGATTAGCCAATGAAAAATCCTATACGTTAGAAGAGCTGAAAGCCATGACCCAGACTACAGCTCTTTACTCTGCAATAAACACCACTCCCACCAAGAGCATATATCTGGGTAAGGGTGTTAAGGCTAAAGATTTACTTGGCAAATCCGGTTTTGAGCAGGACAAATATGATTCTTACAAGATTGGTTTTGTAGCTTCAGATGGCTATACAGTCACCTTCGATCCCGCTCACAAAGGTGACTCTACCACATCCAAGAAACTTATAACTCCATCTTTCGGCACTGAAAGATACTATTTCCCTAAATTAAGCAGCGGTGATTCATCAGGCAAAGTACCTGTAGACACTATAATTGCATTTGATAGAGCCGGAGATAGGGGAAATCCGGATGTGATTCCTCAGGAATCTTCACTGGAACCATTATCAAACAAGGATTACCCCCTATTGATGGTAGGACAGCAGCATGTAGATGAGCAAAACAATCCGCTCTTCAATAAAACTATACAGAAAATAGTTGTAGGAGAAGAACTTGCTCCAGTATTAAAGATAGGCAGTAAGAGCTACACAAGAGCAGAAGTGCTGCTCTTGCCCAGAGTAAAAGGCAGCTGGACCTATATGAAGAAAACTGGTCCTGTAGCTGATTACTGTGTTGGAGTACCTTTAAAGGATCTCCTTTCAGGCTATGGAGATAATGACAAAGTAGAATTCATATCTGCAGACGGTTACAAAAATGAGCCTGTAACAATCGCCGATATCAAAGATGCTTCAAAGCAATACATACTTGCCTATGAAACAGGTACAAATTCCAATGATGTGCAAGGAGTTATTGATACTGCTAAAGATGATCCAACCATAGAGGGCTACTTCAGAGTTTACAGCCAGAATGGTTCCCTTATAAAGCTGGTAAATGAGATAAGGATAACTCCTGCTGCAGGAGGTATAGACTACTCAAAGAGTCCCTATAAGCACATCACCAACGGTGGCTTATCAGGGGATACCCCCTATAATGTAGACGCCATAACCGGAGCCACTTTGACCTTTGAAGGCCCTGGGCTTGAAGCCAGCATACCTCTTTCCATCAGAGAAATGGAAAACCAGGATGCAGGTATATTCCGGGGAGATTATACAGATATAAGGGATGGAAAAGAGACTACATTAAAATATGAAGGAATCAGACTGGATTATCTCCTTCGCAATATGACTTCTGGTGAGACAGGCATTAAGCTTACTGATTCTGCTTATAAGGTTCTTATAAAGAACAGAGTAAGGCAAACTATAGCAGAATTTACTCTGGAACAAATTGAACAAGCTGAGGCTTCCGGTAAACCCATCATAGTAGCTTACGGCACCTCCAATCAGGACGGCTCCAATGCAAGACCCTTCGTCTATGATGGAGAAGCTGGAGGAGATGCTTCTTTAGGCAATGAAGATGGCTGCATAAAGCTTGTTTATGATAAATCAGCATTTAATCAGGATCCTAATCCCGACTATACAAAGTTCGGCAATATGGCATATATCTATGTTGCTGAAAAAGAAACTCCCGGCTACAAGCATGACAAAGCACCATACAACACTCCAGAAAACTCTGAATACATTATAACCATCACTGGAGATAAGCTGGGTAGAGAAATAAACTATACAGTTAAACAGCTTGAGGATATGGTTAAATATGAAAATGGCAAACCTGCTGCTGACGGCATGGGTCACAGAGCTGAATACAGCCTATCCAATTCAACATATTGGTATGTAAATGAATATGAAGGCGTAAAGCTCTGGGATCTGCTGAAGAAAGCCGGCATACCAGCAGATATGGCAGTAGGTATAGACTCAGAAGCAATCGTTGAATTCTCTGCAACAGACGGATATAAGGATTTTGACAAGTTCACATTGGCTCAGATATCAAATCCTGAACTATTCGGCTACTATGAGAAAAATGCCGCCGACCTCAACGACGGTAAATATATCTCAAAACGATCAGAGGATCTAAGATCCACAGGTTATCCTGTATTGGTAGCCTATGGTGTAAACGGATATCCCTATGTAATAAAGAATACCCTTGAGGGTTACAAAAGCGGACTTGGTAATGATGGTGGTCCTCTCAGGATAATCTCTGGAAAGATTGAATATCACCATGCCAATGGTTCAAGGCAGGCAAAGCTTCTAGATAAAATAATAGTAGGTAAAGATGTAAACTACAGTACTCACAGTGGAAATCCTGATGATATATATAAGGCATTGGCTTCAGAGAAGTTGAATGTTACAGTTATAGGTATGGATGGAAGCACCCTTAAAAATGAAACCTTCACTGTTGCAGATATAGAAAACATGATATATGGTGCTGATGTTAAAAATACTGAAAAAGTAAAAGCCAAAGTAAAGAAATTCTTTGATGTAAAAAAAGGCGACAACACATACAGCGATCTCTATGAAGGTGTAGATTTAGCCTACTTCCTTAAGGAAAAGGTAGAAATACCCGGAAACAAAGGAACGGTAACTTTCACCGGAGATGATTCCAAATTGACAGTTACCCTGGATGAAGTATTTGCGGTTGACAATAAATCTGCCCTTGCATTTGCTAAAAATGGAGCTCCTATGGTAGCAGATAAAAATGCTGAAGGCTATGTAAGCTCCTATACTGACGGAACCAGTGAAAAAGTTAATGTTAAGAATGACGGCGGGCCCTTGATGATAGTAATGCCTTTTGGAAAAACATTGAGCAATGTTGATTCCATCACCATAAACCTACAGCCTGATAAATATGCACACATAGAAACTCCTTACAAAGACCTGGCTGATAGTACTTTGGTAGTTGAAGGGCCCGGAACCAAATTATCCACACCTAAGACTTTTAAGGTTTCCGACATAGAAGGAAAGCAAAATATAGTGGTCACTGGTGACTATAACATAAAGAAAACTGCCTCAGAGCAGCAGGTTCGCTACAGAGGAATAGATCTCTACAGCTTCTTGAGATCAGAAGATGTGGGTCTCCAATCCAATGCCAGCGAAGTCATATTTACAGCAGCAGATGGTAAAACCTTGACCTTCTCGTTGTCAGATGTGATGAAAGCGGATTATATAAATAATGCAACCAATACTGCCGATCTAAAGATGATATTGGCCTATGGTTCCAGCAGTGTAGACAATAGCAATATAGATGATGGTAAACCTTTGGTAGTAGACAAGGATTCTACAGGTTATGATCCTTTATATAACAACTCAGGCGGTCCTTTATATCTGGTGGTTGGACAAAAATCTCCAGAAGATATAAACTCTCAAAGCACATTGAAAAACGTTGCTAAGATAACCGTAAATGCTTCCGCCACCACCAGTTGGAAGCATGACATGAGCCCAACATATAGCCAGTACTTAGATACCTACACCCTGGAATTAGAAGGAACTGCACTGGAAAAACCAATAAAATTCACTCTCCGTGAGCTTGAAGCCATGGATGATATAATACTTAGAGACTCCTACACCTATATAGGTGAGCATCAACATGAAGGTCTAGACCTATGGAAGCTTATCTCTCAGAAGGCAGGATTGAAACCCGGAACAGAACTTACTTCCGTAAAGGTTGTAGCTTCCGACGGCTTCTCAAGGGATGTGCTCTCTGTATTCGGTAAGGAAGCCCTTGAAAAAGGTATAGCTGATGGCTTAGATAGAAAGATAATCATGCTAGCCTATGCAGGAGATGGAAATCCTCTGGTAACTGACACCAGCAGCGATGGCTATACCAGCGGCAATGAAGGAGGCCCCATCAGAATGATAACCCATTTGAATCAGGGGGCTTGCCTGAAAAATGTAGTGAAGATTATTGTAGATGGCAATACAACAGGAGCTTCTTCAACAACTCCTTTTGCAGATATAAAGGGTCACTGGGCAGAAAGCCATATAGAATACTTGTACTCAAAAGGAGCGACAAGCGGTACTGGAAACAGCAACTATAGCCCAGACAAAACACTTACAAGAGCCGAATTTGTAAAATTCCTTGTTAGCACTCTAAAAGGCATCGATTTGAAAGAAGCCAAAGAAGGAATATTCAAAGATGTGGCGAATGGACAATGGTATACTGATTATGCAAACTGGGCAGGAGTAAAGGGCATAGCCGCAGGTGTTAAAAATGATAATTTCCGCCCTGATGATGTTGTAACAAGAGAAGAAATGGCTGTTATGATATATAATGCTGCCAATATTATGAAAATAGAATTAGGTGCAGAAGTTGAATATAAAGAATTCACAGATGCTTCAAAGATAAGTGCCTGGGCAAAAGATGCGGTAAAGGCAGTCCAACAGTCAGGCATAATAAACGGCAAGCCTGATGGAAGCTTCGATGCACAAGGTCAGGTTACAAGAGCTGAGGCTGCAAAAATAATAAGAATGTTCATGGATAAAATGTAGAGATGCAAAAATATGGAGCAGGCAGTATATCTGCTTGCTCCAATCTTTACAATGGAGGTGGATTATGAAGACCAGAAATAAACTCTCATTGATAATACTAGTAATGGTATTATCCTTAAGCCTATTAACAGCATGTCAACCAGAAACTCCCTCCACTCCTGCTGCTGGAACACATGCAGGAACAACGCAAACAGAAAAAGCCGAAGAACAACCCCAAGAAATAGAAAAAACCTCTGAAGGAACTACACAGCAGGAGCAGTCTGATGAGGAACTATCTGCTGAAACACAAACAGAAACTTCACCTGATGCTCAAGCATCTGCTCCTGCAGAGCAAAAACCTGCAGATACTGAAAAAAGTTCACAGGAGACTCAGAAATCTTCTGAAGAATCATCACAAGCAAAATCCGATGATAAAACATCATTACATATAGAAGGTGCTGGTATAGAAAACCCATTAACACTTTCTCTTGATGAACTAAAAGCCATGAAAGATGCTTATTATGAAGATGACTATTTCTCCCTTAACAGCTACGGCACAAAGGAATATTTCCATTTCAAAGGTGTAAAAATGAAAGCTATTTTGGATAAAGCAGTCCTCAAGGATAGTGCAACTAATATCTCTTTTGTAGCTTCTGACGGATACAAGCATGAGATGACTCTAGAACAGGCATTGAAAGAAGACTATATAGACGAACAGGATCCCAGCAAAATGTATCCTGTAATCATTGCCTGGCATGAAAACGGCAATGATTATGATGCTAACAAAGGTGCCCCTTTCCGTTTGGTAATAGGCCAGAAAGAACCTGGTGATGTAAACAAACCGCAATGGGTGCAAAATATCGCCAGGATAATCATAGAATAAGGAGTTTGCTATGAAAAAGAATAAAATCTACATTCTTATGCTTCTTGTGCTTATTTTTGCAGTATCAGCAGCCTTATGGATTAATAATGACACTCGTATAGAAAAAGCACTGATAAAAGAAATACTTCCACAGGCAGGAAGTATAAAACTTATAGACGGAGCCTTAGGTAACCCTGTTATTCAGGACAACTTTCCTGCCATTGAAAAGGTTTACAGCATCGATGACACTCCTGCTGCCTTTATTGCTTCTGGAACTGGTTATGAGGGAGTCATAAAAACTCTGGTGGTTATGGATAATGATAAAAAACAAATTGCAGGAATACACATACTTGAGCAGGGTGACACACCAGATTATGCTGATCCCATCATGGAAAACTGGTTTACAGACAGGTTCAAAAACCTAGGCCTGTTTGAATACCTCAATCGTGTAGTATTGGATCCTGAAAAACCTACAGATATAGTCCAGGTAACAGGAGCCAGCGTATCCAGCCAGGCAGTTATTAATAATGTTAACTCGGCTATAGGAGCCTGGAATTACTTGGTGAACAATAAAACTTTGGACCCGGTGGATAACTTTATATCCCAGGAAATGTGGCAGAAGGACGAAAACAGCTTCATGATATCCTGGCCAGAGAACAATTCCATAAGGGTCAACATCGAAGATCTGAAGACTTATCCCCAAGTTACAACTGAGACTATACTTCAAAGAACCACAGGAGTTAAGATACCCATTAAAGCTGAAGGCCCTCTTCTTAAGGATATATTGGAAAAGAACGGTATAGACATCAATGCCTATGAAGCTATTGGCATCACAGGCAGAGACAACTATTATACCATGGTCAGCAAGGATATTATTCAAAATAGAGATATAATACTTGGAATCAGGTTTAACGATGAAGAAATAATCAGAGAAGAAAAACCTGTAAGAGTAGTCATTCCTGATGAGATGGGGGTATATTGGGTAAAGATGGTCAATAGGATTGATCTCTATACTCACATTTCACCAAAGGATATACAAAATGTTCATATATTCCAAGCCTTGACCCGTGATATACAACCTTACTATTATGAATATTACGGCAGCAAGGATGAATCCTACCTGGTAGGCAGAATATTATCCAAATTTGGGCATGTAGATGAAAATGGTTTCTTCACCATGGTAGGTTCGGATGGACTGGTTAAAAATGAAACCATCAGCATGGTTAGAGACAGATACTACATCAAAACCGGAGGAGACA
This sequence comes from Lutispora sp., assembly GCF_041687175.1. Lineage (NCBI taxonomy): Bacteria > Bacillati > Bacillota > Clostridia > Lutisporales > Lutisporaceae > Lutispora > Lutispora sp. The sequence continues at coordinate 68,090 of NZ_JAWLCK010000003.1, read as the reverse complement.
ATGCTCCAATGAACATAGGCCCTGCCTTCAAGTTGGGTATGAATGTGAAGGAAATGACTCATTTCTCTACTACAATTGATGCAGTAATATTCCCTGAGATGATAATGAAGGTAATAGACGAAGAAAGTATCCCCCAGGGTAAAGGCATGAGGCTTAAGGATGTGCTGGAAGAAGCAGGCATGATTATAGAGAGCGATGATGCTTTCATACTATTGGATACCAGTGGCAACAAGTATCCCCTAAGTCAAAATCAACTGGAAGCCTCCTACCTTATACCTGCTGATAACGGAGCCGATGCAGTAATTGGAGAGATTGTTGTAAAAGATGTTATGCAGATAAGTAAGATAAAAGATTAGGAAGTAATGAGCCATGAATAAGAATAAAGCAAAATCCATGAGGAGAGTCATACAAGCTGGCCTATTAGTGCTATTGCTTCTAATCCTCATCCTCTACAATCTTTATATAAGTGAATTCCTGGACTTCAGGATTTTAAGCATAGGAGATCTGAATCCTTATGGCGGCTGGAATGCATTAAAGGACTACTTAACTGACAGCAGCTATGAATTCGAGGGTTTAAGTAAGAGCATGGCGCTGACCATAGCCCTATTGGTTATGGCTATGGTTGGAGGCAGGTTCTTCTGTGGATGGATCTGCCCCATTGGAGCAATACAGGATTTTGGTACATGGATTGGCAGTAAAATAGGAGTAAAAAGATATCAAGCCCTAGGCAAAAGAAACTCCAATCCTCTATTCATTAAATATCCCATATTACTCGCCATTTTACTGCTATCCATATTTGGATATGGCGCAATTATAGCGGAGTTTTCTCCCTGGAGAGCCCTGTTGAACCTTCCGAAACTGGTTTCTGCATGGAAAGAAATGTGGATCGGTTTTTTAGTAATGGTGACTGTATTCATATCTGCATCTGTTATACCAAGATTTTTCTGCAGATATTTATGCCCGTTGGGTGCAGCCCAGACCCTATTCAGTTCATTAAGCCTATTGACCCTGAAGCATAGCAAAGGCTGCAGCCGCTGCAATAAATGTCTGGAAAATTGCCCTATAGGCATAAAGCTTTCACCAAATGATGATAATATATCGCCGGAATGCATAAGATGCATGGACTGTGTAGATAATTGCAAAATTACAACTGATATAAGTATTGCTTTGAAACTGGGTCAAAGGAACTTTTCTTCCAAATACTATGTATCTGCAGTCCTCCTCCTATTCTTTGTGGTTTGGCTCGGTATACCTAAGCTGTGGGGTGGCAGCTCCATGGTCAGCGGTATTGCTCTTAATAACCTGAAGGATGGAGTATATCAGGGTGAAGCCAAGGGCTTTGCAGCAAGAATCATTACAGAGGTTAGTATAGAAGATGGCAGAATTACAGGTATAAAAGTTATAGACCATCATGAGAGCAAAGGCTGGTACGAAGAAGTCTTTATGGTGCTCCCAAAAGAAATTATGCGAAAACAGAGAATTGAAGTTGATGTAATAAGCGGAGCCACAAAAACCAGCAAGGGCTTCTTAAAAAGCGTGGAAAGTGCCGTGAAAAAAGCAGTGGATACAGCAATATAAATCCTCCTTTTTTGTATAAAAAAGTGAAATTTATACAAAATAGTACTGGAGGTGTAATATATGCAAATACAGTTATCACAAAAAGAAAGAATGTTACTGGAAGACCAGAAGAATCATGAGCAAATATGCATACAAAAGTATACCAATTATGCTAATCAAACTCAGTGTCCTCAACTAAAACAAATATTCAATAATAATGCCCAGGCAGAAAGAAACCATCTTGATAGCATCAATCAATTGCTCAGCGGCAAAGTTCCTCAGATGAATCAGCAACAGAACCAGAGCTCAGGTCAGGCTATGGGTAATCAAGGCTTAACCAGCAATATGAGTACCATGGGTAGTATGAGTAACATGGGTAATATGAGCAATATGAGTAATGCTCAGCAGATTAGTGCAACCAACAAGGATTCAGATATGTGCACAGATATGCTAATGACAGAAAAATATGTTTCTGGAGCTTACGATACTGCCATATTCGAATTCAAGAATCCACAAGTTCGTGATGTATTGAACCATATACAAAAAGAAGAACAAAAACATGGTGAAGCTATCTTTAAATACATGGAAAGCAAAGGTATGTACAAAGTACAATAGTTCATAAGCTATAGGGAAAAAAGTACGAGGTATTATACAAAATACCTCGTACTTTTATTTTAATAAAGCATACAAAAACGGAATAATATGCTAAAATAGCATCATAGTATTTTGTATTGAAACTATTTTCAGGGGGTTAAAATATGACAAGGATAATAAAACATAAATATATACTGCTGGTTATACTCATTGCTTTATTAACAGTTTTAACTGCTACTGGCTGTTCTCAGCCAAAGATTCAGGTTGAAGAATTAAACAGAGGGATGACTGAATCAGAAAAGAAAATAAAAGCATTGGAATCTGAAATAGACATTCTTACAGAACAAAAATCTAATCTAATGCTTGAATTGTATTTGATAGGCGTGCCTGATAAGATTAAATATCTGAAAGGGTATCAAGGCAAAGTTAAAATAATGGAGGATACCACTTTCAAACTCATGCCTACAGGAAATTCAGAAATACTTGCCACTTTGCAGGCTGGTACTGTAGTTGAGGCATTAGCTGTAGGCGAAGTAACCACCTATGACCCTTGCTGAACTCTGCCTTTTGAAACCCAGGATTGGGTGCTAATCGTGTATGAATCCGATGATGTTGATTATCAGATAGGCTGGATAAGAGCAGCTGCATTAGGTGAGATCAACCAATAAATCTCACCTAATTTTTTCTAATGCCAATTAGCCAATCAGTTATGTCTTCATATACTTGTTGTCTATTGACTTCATTTATTATCTCATGGCGGCCTCCTTCGTAGAGTTTTAGCTTTACATCTTTTATGTTCAAGGCTTTATACATTTCATAAAGCTTTATAGTTCCTTTCTCATATTCTCCAAAGGGATCCTGGCTTCCTGAGATAATAAATATAGGCAAATCCTTGGGAATTGCTGCTAACTTATTATCATCATATAATGACCTTAACGCCCTTGATAAGCAGTAGAAAAACCCTACAGGGAATAATGTTCCACAGTAAGGATCTTCATCATATTCTTTTACTATCCTTTCATCACGACTAAGCCATGCAAATTTACTTTTTGGGTTCTTTATACCCTTGTTATAATTGAAAAAGGTTATGGAATCCAATAGCTTAACCTTTCTTCTATTTCCGAATAGTTTGCTGAATAAACTTGTGATCACTATACCAACAGATATCAACATACCCTCTTTTTTCGTAGAACCGGATAATATGACACCGAAAATGTCATTACCGTACCTGGTTATGAAATCCTGGGCTAAAAGGGAGCCGAAGCTGTGTCCTAAAACTACAACAGGCAAATCAGGATGTTTTTTCTTTATGTCATCAAGCAAATCATGTTCATCCTCAATTATTCTGTTGAATCCGTCCTCTCCTATATATCCAAGTTCTTCAATGCTATTGGCAGTTTTGCCATGGCCTCTGAGATCATTGGCATATACAATATAGCCATTATAATTGAGATACCTTGCAAAATCCTCATATCTGCCACCGTGTTCTGCCATGCCGTGGAATATGAGAACCACACCATTTGGCTTTTCCACCTGATCCCAGCAGCGTACATATATATTCAAGCCATCCTCGGCTCTCATCATATAATCCATAGCATTTACCCCCTTGTATTTCTATCTATATATTATTTTACATCATGATGTCATATATAGAGCTTATTATACCATTTCCTATTATAGGAAAAGTAAAATTACTCCTACTATAGAAATAACAGCCCCCAGTATTTCCTTAGGCAGAACTTTTTCTTTAAATATGGTAATTGAAGCTGGTATTATCAACACCGGTGATATGGAACTTATGGACGAAACGATTCCCGTAGCAGTATATTGAACTGCCAGCAAAGAGAATGTAACTCCTATAAAAGGCCCGAATATGGCTCCTATTGCTATTTCACCTATAGCTTTTCTGTCATCAAAGGCAGCTCTTATTTCAGGCCATTTATGTCTAACTGTTATAATAATCGTAAATCCTATGAATGCAGCAATGAGCCTTATCTGTGTAGCTGCAAAGGGATGATAGGATCCCATACCATGTTTGCTGAGTATAAGACCAAAAGCTTGTCCTAATGCTCCTAAGCAAGCATATACAAGTCCTCTTACCGGACGATTGAACTGAACTTTATTCTCTGCAGGATTCCTGCTTAATATTACAACGCATATACCCACCATGGTGGTAAACATTCCAACTAAGCCCAGAAGTGAAATCCTTTCTCCCATAATTAAAAATCCCACTAATGCAGTTATTGGAGGTGCTGCTGACATAATAAGCAAGGATATCCTTGAACCAATTTCCACATAGGCTTGAAAAAGAAACATATCTCCTAAAACAAAACCCATCAAACCTGATATTAAAAGCCAAAACCAGGTATGCCCCGTTGCGTCAGTGGGAAAAGCTAACCCCCTTGTAACAAAGGAACATATGCTTAGTAAAAAGAAAGCTATAAATAATCTTATATAATTCACCGACAAGGAGCCTACCTTTTTACCTGCAGACTCAAAGGCAACTGCATTAAGCGTCCAGCATATTGCTGTAAGCAGAGCAGCTATTTCTCCAATATGTGTTCCCATGAAGTTTCTCGCCCTCTTCCTCTTTATTTACATCGAAAAATTTAGCCATATCAATTATATCTTTTTATAGCACTGATAGTCTAGATATATTGGACCCTATAGTGCATTTTTGATTCTTTTGAGGGCTTCCTCCAATATGGTTCTTGGGCATCCCAGGTTTATTCTTACAAACCCTTCTCCTTTCTTTCCAAAGGTTATTCCACTATTTAATGCCACCTTAGCTCTATTTATTAAAAAATCATCCAGCTCATCCTGCTTTGTAAATATTTTCCTGAAGTCCAACCATCCTAAGTATGTTGCCTCCGGTTTCCTACATTTAACATTGGGCATGTTTTCTTTTATGAAACTTATCATGTAATCAAAATTATCTTCTATATAACTCATTACTTCCTCCAGCCATTCTTCTCCATGCTTATATGCCGCTTCTATTGCCGTAAGTCCAAATATATTAAGCAATCCTATACTCAAGCTTTGGCTGACTTTACTATATACCTCCCTCATATCCTCATCAGGTATCAGCACCATGGAAGAAGTAAGACCTGCTATATTGAAGGTTTTACTAGGAGCTGTGGCTGCGATTATAATCTTTTTGTATTTTTCGTCCAAGGACAGAATAGAATTGAACTTATAGCCTTTTAATATGAGATCAGAATGTATCTCGTCAGAAAATATTTTTACATCATATTTGAGACATATTTCCGCCATCTTCTCCAGTTCTTCTTTTCTCCAGACTCTTCCCACCGGGTTATGGGGATTGCACAGTATAAACAGCTTTATATTGTTTTCCCTTATCTTTTTTTCAAAGTCTTCAAAATCTATGGTGTAATAACCTTCTTTTTCGATTAGCTCATTTTCTATCATGATTCTGTTGTTATTTTTCACACTGGAGTGAAAAGGAGGGTAAACTGGAGTCTGTATCATAACCTTATCACCCTCTTTTGTATAGGCATGTATACCAAGGGTAAATGCAGTTACAACTCCAGGGCAGGTAAGTATCCATTCCTGGTCTATGTTCAGGTTGTTTCTCCTTTTATTCCATTCTATAAAGGGTTCAAATATCTTGGCTGAAGCCAAAGGATAACCAAAAACTCCATGATTGGCTCTACCTATCATTGCTTCTATTATCTTTGGGCTGGATACGAAATCCATATCTGCAATCCAAAGAGGTAAGATATCATCTCGTCCATAAGCTTCTTTTAATCCATCCCATTTAATGCAATCAGTATTTCTTCTGTCTATCAATGCATCAAAATTCATTTATATTCCTCCTTGTTTCTCTCATTTTTATATAGCAAAACATAGTATTATGTTAATTACAACCCTTTATTCTGCTGCCTTAAAATTATATATAGGCTTTATATTATCTATAATTTCTACCGTATCGCCTATATTGTCAACTATCTCTTCCATAGGCTTATAGGCCAGAGGACATTCGTCCAGAGTATCCTTGTTTACAGATGTGGTATATATGTCTTTCATAGTCTCTTTAAATTGAGTCAGAGTAAGAGAACTCTTAGCTTGTCTTCGGCTCATAATCCGACCTGCTCCATGGGGTGCTGAAAAATTCCATTCCGGATTTCCTTTACCTATGCAAATTAAGCTTCCATCTCTCATATTTATTGGTATCAATAGAATCTCGCCTCTTTGTGCAGATACGGCACCTTTCCTCAAAATCATGTTTTCTGTATCTATATAGTTGTGAATAGTTGTAAAGCTTGATGCAACCTTAAGCTTCATACCTTTTATTATTTCCTGGGCCATGGCTTTTCGGTTCAGGTCAGCAAACCTTTGAACTATTTTCATATCATGGATATAATCATCAAAAAGCTCTCCTGCAACATAGGCTAAAGCTTTAGGTATATCTGATTTTGAGTACTTGTTTAATGATTTATAGGCTTCTTCCTGGTAAAGACTTGCCACCTCTTTACCTAAATGTCGGCTGCCGGAATGAATGACCAAGTATAGACTGCCTTCACTATCCTTATCTACTTCTATAAAATGGTTTCCTCCCCCTAGTGTACCGATACTGAGCCTTGCTCTTTTTAAATTGACTTTATCCTTGCACTTAAGCTGGTTCAGGTCTATTTCATCATTAAATCTGTGCTCCTTATCTCTTATGCTAAACCCACATGGTATTTTGTTATAAATTAGCTTGTCAAGTTTCTGAAGTTCAATACGACTATTTTCAAGCTTTACGACCTCCATGCCGCAACCAATGTCAACACCTACAAGATTAGGAACCACTTTATCCTCAATGGTCATGGTAGTCCCAATAGTACAACCTATTCCGCTGTGAACATCAGGCATTATACGGATTTTGCTGTTCTTCACAAATTCCTGATCGCATAGAGCCTTAATCTGTTCAGCAGCTCCAGGTTCCAGATTAACAGTATATACAATTGCATTATTATATTTGCCCTTTATCTCAAACATTTTAATTTCCTTTCTACTTCCTTCAGAGTTCATAACTTCTTCCTTCCAATTCATCAATTACTTCCTTCAAAAGTATTCTTTTTGTAAAATCTCCCCGCTGATTTGCCTTTTCAATATGCTCCTTAAAACTCTTTTTGGTAGCTTAGTTTTATTTTACTATATAAGTTTTGCATATTGTATGTTTTCTAAAAATGCACCCTGAATATTAGAGTTTTTCTAACATTCGGAGTGCATTTGAATAGTAAAATATAAATGTTATTTAAACATTATATGAAGAAACCATTTGTCCAATGCTATAATCAGTGCTGCTGCAATCAGCCAACCCAATAGACCTAAAGCTAAAGATTTTACTGCAGGCATCCTTGCAATGGTAAAATAAACAGTTCCCAGGAAAGCTATGGTTGTAGGCAGGGCCAACATGCTGACGAGAACAACTTTCTGCAATGCCTGTCCATCTATCGATAGTGATAAAAAGTAATAGCCTACTAGTGTTACTACAGGAAATAAAACTATCATACCAGAAATATAAGGATTTTTCATCTTCCCCATCCAGCTAACTATCAGAACCAAGGTTCCACCAACTATAAATCTGGAAATTGCTTCAACAAAACTCATATCTTTTCTCCTTTTATCTGTAATGATGTATGTTAACACCGACTCTTCTAACATTCAGTAGAGCTTGAATCCCTCGCTAAATTAAATATACTTCAATTCGTATATCCTACGTTGGTATTAATGGTTATTGTATTAGTTGTGCCATCCCAGCCCACACCAAAGTTCATAGCAGAAGCCACATCTCTCAACTTAAAATAATTGTTTCCGTTTATACTATAGGCATTCACACTTATTGGCACACCATTCACCATAACATTCGACATATTGTGCTTGGCCTCTATTGATCCCTTCCATATCATCATTTCTAGAGGAGGATTGCCAACTGCTACATAGCCTCCATCATTTGTCCTGGTAACTGCATTTAAAACATCCCATTTAGAACCTCCAAAATGGTCAATATCGGCGATGATGCTGCAAAAGCTATAGATACATTCATTGTCACTACCATGATTAATGCTAAAAATATTGCATATAGTTTCTTCATCCTTATCCTCCATTTTTCTTTGTATTTCATAATATGTACTACCCCGTTTTGCTATATAATGCCTATTGTCTCTATTCTATGTAAACTTAGGATATAAGTCAATATTCGACTATATGTGATAATAGGTTCCTCTTGTTGTGTCTATGGTCTTGTAGTATTTTTGAATACTTCATATACATTGTACATGTTATAAAACAGGTGGTATAATGAAATGGAAATATTGCATTTATGGGAGACAGAACAATGACTGAAAAATATGATATAAAGCTTATAAATAAAAGAATTATTTCAATGATCCTGCCTGTAGCCTTTGAAGGAGTTCTTCAAATGTCTGCAGGCTTGGTTATGATGGGATTTATCGGCAGAATTGATGTAATAGCCGTAAGTGCCCTAGGTATAAGCCAACGAATAACACAGATGGTCTGGGCACTTTTTAAAGGCATAACAACAGGTGCATCAGTGTTTGTTTCTCAATACTATGGTGCTAAAGAACCAGAAAAGATGAAGCATGTAATACAGCAGACCATAATATCAGTAGTGATTTTAGTACTGTTGCTTCAAGCTGGAATATATGTTTTTTCATCTGATTTGCTGCGCATATTTGATCCAAGCCCTGAACTATTGGATAGTGCAAATACATATATTAGAACTGTTTCCTTTGGTTTGCCCTTTCTTGCCGTTATGCTGGTAATCGGAGGCGTGCTCCAGGGTATGGGCAATGCAAAAACACCCATGATCATAACCATGATCATGAATATAATAAATATAGTCTTAGGTTATCTATTGATATTCGGCAATTTAGGCTTTAAGCCTATGGGTATCAAAGGTGCAGCTATAGCAACTGCCTTATCACAGGTTGCTGCTTGTATGATTGGCTTGTATGTATTGTTGAATAAGAATGGAATACTAAATTCATATTTAAATAAGGACTTCTTCCGCATTGATTTGGCACAAATAAAGTCTGTCTACAGAGTGGGACTTCCTACTTCCATGGAGTCCATGTTCTGGCAATTGGCTGCAATAATACTTACCAGATCTATTCTTACCTATGGTGAAACAGCTTTTGCAGCTCATCAGCTAGGACTTCAGGCAGAATCCATATCCTATATGCCGTCTGTAGGCTTTGGAATAGCTGCAACCGCCTTCATAGGACAGGCATTAGGAGCTGGCGATAAAAAGCTTGCTAAAATATACCTGAAGCAAATAATGAAAGGTTCTATGGCCATAACATCCATTAGTGTAACAATACTGGTGTTCTTCCCTAAAACCATGATGGCTTTACTTACAGATAACCCTGAAGTAATAAGCTTAGGAGCCATATATCTCATTCTCATGGGTTTGGTCCAGATGCCACAGAATGCTTCTCATGTATTGGTAGGAGCCATGAGGGGTGCAGGTTACACCAACATCCCCATGTTGGTAGCCGGTACAGGACTTTGGGGTATCAGAGTACCTTTCACCTTAGTAGTAGTTTATCTTTTAAAGCTCCCTATAGTAGGTATATGGGTAGTAATGTGCATAGATTTAGTATTCAGATTCCTATTCAATGTAGTGCTCTATAAGAAAAAGAATATATATGATAAGACATTAGTATAGGCAGGGGAAATTCCCCTGCCTAATTAGTTTCTAAGCCTTGCTCCACAGTACGGACAATATTCAAAGTGAGGTTCTACTGTTCTGCCACAATGGGAACATTTGCTGCCTGCTGTATAGCCATAATTGTAATGCCCGGTTTCAACAGTCTTCAGATCCCAATATGTTATCTCCACATCTTCTCCATTTTCAATCCTCTTCCCTTTTTCCTGTGGTATTTCAAATATTCCACTGCAGTTGCTGCATATGACATAATATTTCTCATTCCATTTGAATAGAGGTATAAAGAAAAAGTGAAAGAAATTGTAGCTTTTTATAAGCTTTGCTCCTGATTCACTATTGCAACTGTTACAGGATATATTATTTAAATATTTTATTTCTTTTTCTTTGTTCTGTATTCCAAATATACCTATGAAAAACATATTATCCTCCATAAATCCATTAGTTTTTCAGATATATTATATCATTTTTCTGACACGTTGCCATAGAGATAATATTAGTATCCAAGGGCTTCATTTATCAATATTATCTTTATTCTTCCTACAGGATAGGATTTCTCGGTTATGGTCCAGGTATTGCATAGTCTCTGAGGACTGCTGCAATCCATACATTTTCCAGTCACCTGGCAGGGAGTTTTCAGGTCTGTATGGCGAATTGCATTCATAGGCGCAGCGGTGGATTTGATCCTATCCATTGCTTCATCAAGATTAGCTACTATCTTGTTGACCCCAATAAATATAACCACATTTTTAGGACCGAATGCAATTCCTGCAACCCTGTTGCCTATCATATCAACATTCACCAGCTGCCCCTTAACAGTAACTGCATTGGTTCCTGTCAAAAACATATCACTGGATAATGCTTTCTTGCGATTATATATCTGTTCTCTCCAAGTCAAATCCTTGCCAAAGGTTTCAATCAGCTCAACATCCTCCATCTCTTTGATTCTGGGTATAATTTTCAATAAATGGAGCGTGAGGGAATCTCCCCAGGCGACTACCTTTGGATTTGCCACATAGAATATTTCTTCCCAGAAGATTCTCTCTGCTTCCGCTTTATCATTGGCAAACCAGACATGAAATCTATTGGATTTTAGTGCTCCTATAACCTTATTTATATTATCCATTCAATATCCCTGCCTAATTTTATGCTAGTTATCAAACTCTGCTTAGTTTTTCTATGGCCTCTTTTTCATTTCGCTGCTGTTTACATCAGCAATCTTTATATCATTTCCTTTTATAACATTAATATCTTCTCATTCCTTATATATTAATAAATTTATTTATATGCAAAATAATACATAACCAAATCATAATTATCTGATATAATATCAGTAAAGATTTATTGAAAAATATGGGGGTAAATATTATGCCTAGTATCCCAGCTTTTATATCCTATGTAATCGTTACCACATTCACACCTGGTCCTAATAATATAATGGCTATGTCAAATGCCAGCCGATATGGATTTAAAAAAAGCATACCATTTAATGCAGGTGTGTTTACAGGCTTTTTTATTATATTTACTCTATGCGGCCTTTTTAGCATCACACTTTTCAATCTTATCCCATCTATTCAGTCAATTATGACTTATGTTGGTGCCGCTTATATACTGTGGCTTGCCTGGAAAACATATACCAGCAAACCCAATAGCGAGGAAGATAATACAAAAAACACAAATAAGTATATATGGGGATTGCTTCTCCAGTTTGTAAATCCAAAGGGTATCATTTATGCTATTACAACTGTTTCTGCTTTCATAGTACCTTATTATAAGTCTGCCCCAGTAATTGCAGGCTTTGCTGTGCTGCTAGCCTTTACTGCATTTGTATCAAATTGCTGCTGGGGATTGTTCGGCTCTGTGTTCCAAAGATTCCTTGTGAAAAATATGAGGGTTGTCAATACTATTATGGCATTGCTCCTTGTATATTCTGCCGTTTCCTTGTTCCTATAAAAGCCGGGTACTTGCACATTCCTCCAGAAAAGGTTGATACATCATTAGAGCATGATTTTCTGTTATAAACTCATCATTCAACAACTGTCCATCCATATCATAGCATCTCCTGCATATTACATTGTGCCTTATGTAACCTCCCCAGTATTCGTGGCTAATTGAGTGTTCCTTTTCATATACTTCATATTTAAAACAAGGTTCTTTCTCTGTTCTCCATTCTCCTGCCAGTTCTTCCTGGCTTAAGGTCAAGTGAAGCTGATAGATGTCATCAGTTCCATTGTATATCTGCAAATCTCTATAGTTGTATACGCATGTTGCACCGCTTCCAAAGGGTTGAGTCCTGTTGGAATCAGGAAAAACATCATAGCTGTGCCTATATCTCTCTGTCACTGTTAAAGGAGTATGCAAGGTCATCCAATATATAAGATTGGATAATTGACATAGACCTCCTCCTACTTCAGCTTTGTATCCTCCATAAAAAAGAGCCATGCCTTCTACATAGCCTTTCCTTTTGGTGGGCTTACCTATCATCCGCCAGTAAGAAAATGTTTCACCTGGCTTTATAATTATATTATTAAGCCTCTTTAAGGCTATATTAAGATTGATAATCTTATTATACTGATACCACATATCTACATCTTTAAGCTTTCTCAGAGTAGGAGTCTTGTGGCTGAAATATACATAGGGCAATAGATTATCATCCTTTGTTGATGCATACTTTTTCCGTCCAAAGTACCAATCCAAATACCTTCTATATGTATAATATTTTTTACCAAGAAAGATTCTTAGCCTTGATCGGACTTTAGGCCTCATTGCTAGTTTGTCATGGCTATATTTTATCAATATACCTCTACCTCCAAATGTGCAAGACATAATATAGTACTTTACCATCTTCCAATACAAATCATCCGCTCACAAACAGCCACCAATAAGGTGGTTATGATGTTAGACAAAATAATTGCTGCAATTAATTTCTTTTTATTTGACGTTTCTTTGCTTAGAAAATAATATACTACTGGTAATTCTACAAGAATAGTTAGGAATAGATAGCCGCTTAGTATCATATAATATGGCCCTTTATTAAAGGCAGCAGATAAAGAAAATCCTCCCGCTACGGGTCTGAATCTATATGCCCGTTCCAAGTATGGTGCAAGAAAAGACATTAAATTTGCTAGACCTACAACCTTCAGTACTTTTCTAGTGTCTGCCATACTTCCAACCTTAACCACAGAAGTTGTTTCAATAATAAGTGTAAATATAATGGCGAAGGGCAAAACCGTCATAGGACTTGTAGTCACCCAGTGCCAGGATGAGTTTCCATGAACCGCCGATGATAGAAACAGAATTATTATAATAGTAAATATAACAGCATTATAAAATCTATTCTTCATAACCCCAATCTCCCACATTCTATAAATATATCAATCTCCTTCCGTCCACCTAGTATATTGCAGCTATCATTAAAATAATTCCAATTATAGGAAAAACAACATAGGATATCTTCTGCATAGTCAGGTAAAACTCCGATGGTTTTGGGTCTTCCACATGCAGCCAGTAATTAAGCTTAAAGAGGAACAAAGGATACTTATAATCAATCCAAGTCACAAAAAACAAAATTATTGCATATATCAAATAGTGGATTTCCCCCCTGAAAGTATCCGTTTCAGAGAATGCAAATTCTGCGATATTCTTCAGGGGTACTTTATAGCTTTCATCATAAGCTATATCTACATTTCTCAATGCTGTAATATCAAAACTAAATAAAGGCTTACCGTTTTTATCCACCATGTATTGTTGCCCTTTTTTATACTCACCTTCGAAGATAATATTGCCGTCTTTGTCTATAATATTTTCAATGCTGGGATACCACTTATTTTCATGGTTTAGCATCACAGTATATTGCCTGTTTACATTGCCAGGAAGTCTATAAACAACTTCGATACTGTCGTGTGTATCCTCCAGTCCTTTTACAGTTATATGTATGCCACCATGCTTACTTTTTCCCATATAGTGTCTTTCGGCTCCTACAACGCTTTTTACTAGAAACGTATTATTAAAGTAAACACCTTTGGTGAAAAAAGCTCTGAAATAAAAAATCAATATTATTACCAGAATTGCAGGTAATACAATTTTTAAAAAGATATTCTTCCGATTCATCTCCCTGATTCTTTCAATTATCATTGTACTCTCCTTTCATATTGTACTACCATCAAAAACACTCGATAGCATTTTTACTTTCTTATTGGTGGCATCCAATTCAACTTCAACTCCTATTGGCAATGTCAGCATTGGATGGGTATGGCAACAGTCAAAGTCTGCCATGAAAGGAAGCTGCCTTTCACCTAAAACCTCCAATAGTATTTCATAAGGCTTCCTGCTTGTTTTCATATCATCAAAAAGTTCATGCTTTCCTAATATTATTCCGGATACTTTATCAAACACCCCATTGAGCTTTAATAGAGAAAAGCTCCTCTCCACTGTAGCTGCGTCCTCCAGGGAATCTTCAATGAAAAGTATATCTCCTTCTTTTATTTCAGGCATATATTGGCTGCCCCATATGCCCGTCATAGTATTGAGATTACCTCCAATCAACCTTCCTCTTGCAATGCCTTCATAAACAGTTATCCATTGATTTTTTCTCTTCTCCTTTTCTCTGTCCTGTTGTGACCAATCTATGTATTCATCTGTCCAGTATTCTGGCATTGGGAATTCATAAGGCAATGTTACATCTTCAATTAACATATTTCTAAAATATTCATAAGTATAATCTACAAAGGATGGAAATTCTCCGAAAGAAGCTACCAAAGCAGGCCCATAAAAGGTGGATACTCCGGTTTTCGCATATATTGCCAGGAGTATGGCGGTAACATCCGAATAGCCTATAATTATCTTTGGGTTTTTTCTAAAAGCTTCGTAATCTATATATGGTAGTATGGAATTGGAATTCATCCCTCCTATAGTAGACATAATGCACTTTACCTCAGGATTTCTGATTAGCTGATTCAGCTCATCTGCTCTTTCTTTTATAGTGCCGGATCTGTAGTAATCCTGTTTTCCTGTCAAGGCTCCTTCAATTATATTAAAACCTTTAGCTTCCAAATAGGCTTTTGCTCTATGGAACCTTTCTGGTACAGTATATGTTATAGGCGATGATGGCGAAAATATTCCAATGGTATCTCCCATCTCCAATTTTCTCATATTTGACTCCCCTTTATTTCAGCAATAAATATAGTGTTCTATGTGTATATATCTAAACTGTATCACACCCATTTGGTTTTTTCTACCTTTCATCAACATAGCATATTCAGTGTGAAATAGTGTTATCATGTATTTAGACGAATTTTATTTTAAAATGTTTAAGGAGATTGATATGCATTATATAGTATTTGATATGGAATTTAATCAGGATTTCTCTTCTTTGCAAGATACCGTAAAGAAATGGTCCAAATATCCCTTTGAAATAATTCAGATTGGTGCTGTGAAACTGGATTCTGATTTCATTAGAGTTGCTTCCTTTAACAGATTTGTGAAACCAACTATCTACGGAAAAGTAAGCTCATTTATCACTGAGTTGACAGGCATTACTACAGAACAACTTGTAAAAGAACAAGCATTTCCTGAGGTTTATAAACATTTTGTGGAGTTTATAAGGGATCCAGATTCTGTGTTTTGCATCTGGGGAATGTCTGATATAAAAGAGTTATTTAAAAATGTGGAGTACCATAATCTAGATTCTAAATGTCTACCTAAAAAGTACATTAATATTCAGCCCTATGTATCTAAATATTTTGGTCTCCCAACAAAAAACTTGCTCCGACTGCAAAATGCTGTCGAAGCTCTTCATATTCCTGTTATATATAGTTTTCATAATGCATTTTTTGATGCTTGTTATACTGCTGAGATATTAAAGAAGATAAACAGTCCATCTATTGAGCCTTGTTTCTATGATCCATCCTATGTGCCAGTCAAGCCAAGGCAACACAAAAGAGAAATTGATTATGACAAGCTCATACAGCAGTTTGAAAAAATGTATGCTCGTAAAATATCCAAAGTAGAACAGGAAATGATCAAGCTTGCCTATCACATGGGAAAAACTCGCCAGTTTTTGAAATAATAAAGAGTTATAGCTCCGGAAACCAGATTTTTATCTCTCTTTCGGCACTTTCAACTGAATCAGATGCATGAACTGCATTTTCTGATTTGGATAATGCATACCTGCCCCTGATTGTACCCGGTTCTGCATTTAATGGATCTGTGGCTCCGTTTAATTTTCTTACAGCATCAATAATGTTCTCACCTTCCATTACTACAGCGCAGACCTCTCCTTTTGTAATAAAATTCACTAGGGGCTCGTAGAAGGGTTTACCCTTATGTTCTGCATAATGTTCTTCAGCCATTTCCTTTGTTGGCTTTACAATCTTCAGTGCTGATATACTAAATCCCTTTTTCTCATAGATAGATATTATCTCCCCCATCAGTTTTCTTTCCATGGCGTCAGGTTTTATAAGTACCAGTGTTCTTTCCATAGTATCATCCTTTCTGCAAAATTCACGTCCTATGTATAGGATTATTACCAGACATTATGCTATAATATACCAATTATTTTGCTGCTCACATTCAAATTCAATAGTAGATGCTAATTATAATCTTTATATCCGGAATAATGTAATATTAGCAGGCTTCTGAATGTTAAATCGCATATACGCCTTTTTTCTGTCCTCCAATCCTTTTCCAATGCCAATCCTGAATATGGACTCCACTTTGTAAAGTAATAATGATTCATTCTCTTGTTGAATATGCCGTTGTTTTCTCTTAAAAGCTTAGCTAAAAAGTCAATCTGTTGCTCTAGTTCTTTAATATGACTGGTTACTCCAAGTCTGGCCAATATCTCCATCCTATGAAACCACATCATCCACTCCGAATCTTTGAGCACATTGACATCAGGGTTAAAATCCTGCATGCAAAATGCTGCTGGTGCTATTAGTTGATTTCTTTTTAAAACATGTATGTATGGTATAGGTGACAACTCTACCATTCTCTTAATAGAATCAACAACTATTTCTTTATTTTCCTCACTTCTCCAAGCTTTTGTATATGCAAGAAGCCTCAGGTCATATATACAAGGCCATTTGGTTCCATCCATAAAGACCAGTTTATCCTTATAATGTATTGCAATATCATCTATAGCAGAAACTGAACATACAAACTTAAGCTTATCCAAAGCCCATTCTATCTGCTCTTTAACAAAATGTCTATCTTCTATTCCTGCGTGAGCAAAGGTAGCAGCTCTTATAACCTTTGAACCTCCAAATGATTTATGATCCAGTATTTTACCAATATTAAATAAGCATCCTTTGTCGAAGGTGTCCTCTCTTCTCTCCAACTCTCCAAGCATTCCTTTAAGAGAAGGTTGATTTGGCAAGACACCCTTTTCCGATAATAATCTGATAGCAGTTTCTACTCCTTTTTCGCTATGAAAGTCCTCCTCTATCCAACCATCTGGACTCTGCCTTTCTATAAACTCCTGGACAAGCTTGTCCTCTAAAATCTGGCTTTGTAATAGCTCCTCTTCATCAGAACTCATTTCATTTAGAATTTCTTTTTTTACTCTATACTTTATTGAAGGGCAAGCACTATCTAACAAATATCTTATTGTTTCATTCATATAGGTTTCCTTTCTCCATAAACCTTTTTGCATTTTTCTTTTAACTTCAAACTATCATTTGTCTTACTTCCTACTGCTATTGGATAATTTTGTAATTCCTGAATTCTGTTCTAATTTATCTATAAAATCCTTTGCCTTTGCTAATATGACTTTTCCACTATCGTAAGTGAGTAAATCATATATCTCCTGAAATGGCGCCCATCTATATTCTTCAACCTCATCCTGGTCTATCACTACCTCTTGAGTTGTTGCATCAGCTATGAAGAAAATTACTTCTTTATATGTATTTTCAGCTACTTTATACTTATCATATTCCCTGAATCCTTCATGGGGTTTTATAACCAACCCTGTTTCCTCATATACCTCCCTTATGCAAGTCTCCTCTTCAGTTTCTTTACCTTCAACATGTCCCTTGGGAAACCCCCAGTGTCTGTCCGGTGAATTGCTTCTAATAGCTAAAAATTCTATATCATTATTTATTTTTCTATAAACAATAGCTCCACACGATTTCTCTAATTTCATAATAACTCCCCTCATCGCCATGATGTATATATCATTCTTCCCATTCGGAAGCTAACATTCCATAAACGATATGATTAACATAATGACTATATAGCCATTCAGCTTCTCTTATAATGCCTTCTTTTGTAAAGCCCAGTCTTTCAGCAATAGCTCTGCTTTTATAATTCTTTTCAGCACACCTGATTTCTACCCTGTTTAAGTTGTATACATTAAAAGCATGATCAATAAATGCTCTACATGCTTTTGTCATTATGCCTCTACCCACATATCTTTTGTCAAGCCAATATCCTATGTTTACCGATCTATTAAACCAGTTGATTCCATAATAGCCTATTACTCCTGCAAACTCCCCTTTGTACCATATTCCTGCCTGAAATCCTTCGTTTGATGCAAACTGTTTCTTTGTCATTTCGATAAACCCTATAGCATCCTCTATTGTTTGGGTACCATCTACCCAGGGTAACCATTCTCTCAAATAATACCTACAAGAATTAATTGACTCAAACATTGCCATTGCATGATTATTATCAAGCAGTCTTAATTCTACATCCTCATCAACGACATGCCTGAACATATAGTTAACCCCCTCCCGTAAATATATCTACTTGATTTATATTGCATATAGTTCAAGAACTATGAAATGATTTTTACCTCAGTATTTTCTCAAATTCCGTTATATAAATCCCATCTTTCACCTCAATATCTTTTTTCTTTTTATAACCGTTTTTTAAATATAAATTTACAGCGGGAAGATTATCCTTGCCAGTACATACAATAATTTTATTGATATTGCTATTTATTTCTTCTACAAAGTTAATAAGTTTATTTGCTATACCCATTCTAAAAAAGTCCGGATATATCGCAACTCTGTGTATATCTAATACATCGTCAATAACTTTAAATGAAATTATACCTGCTAGAACATCATTTATATGGTATCCATAAAAAATTTCATCACATTGTTGCAAACTATCTATGGTCTCCTTCAAGGCTGGTATCTCATAAAAGCCTATAAGCTGGGCTTCTATTTTATATGAGGCTCTTTGCAAATCCATTACACGATTTGCTGTTTTCATATCCTTTAGGTTAAGTCTCTTAATCATTTCTTTCTCCTTTTATTTCATATAATTCTATGATTATTCCATATTCTCCAGTATTGCTTTATCAATATATGCCTAAATTTTACCATAATATTTTAATACTTGCTATGTCAATTTACATACTCTTCTAATTACGACAGATCAAACCTCATTTATCATGCATTTATGCCACTTGTCCCAATTTTGTAATTTTATTGTCATATTTAAAGGAGTTTACTAATATATGTAGAATAAGTAAATAAATATACACAATCGTTAATTGTATATAGACTCCGATTCCAAGAGCCCGATGAAGGACTTGGAACGATAGGGCATGGGGAGAAATGCCCATACCTGCCATTGTGCAAAGGAGTCCATCTGTGGGTGCAGTATTGCCAAAACAGATGGACTTTTATATTGAGAAAAAGGAGGTGAAGCTGGCATCGATATGATGTCAGCAAAGGATGAGCAAGGTATTGATGATCTCTCCAGAGAAGTGCATCGGCTGCAGAACCTGTGAGCTGATTTGCTCCTTCAACAGGATGGAAGAATTCAATCCGAAACAAGCTGCCGTGTCTGTATTTGCCTATGATGAGGCTGCCATAGCAGTTCCTATCATGTGCATGCAGTGTGAAGATCCTTCCTGCATGAAGGTTTGTCCTGTGGGAGCAATCGTGAGAGATGAAAAGGATGCAGTCATAATCGACATCCAAAAGTGCATCGGCTGCAAAATGTGCATAAGCGCATGTCCTCTTGGCAACATCACCTTTAGTCCTACTCAGAAAAAGCTAATCAAATGTGACCTGTGTGGAGGAAATCCACAATGTGCAGAATTCTGTCCTTCAGGAGCAATACAGTATAAAGAAGCTACACCTGCAAATCTGAACAAAAAGAAAAAAATGGGTGAAAAGTTCAAGGATTTGTTTGGGGAGGTGTATGAGCAATGTTAGGTTTTACAGGAAAACTTCTCAGAGTAAACTTGACTGACAAGACCATAAAAAAGGAAAATCTAAACCTGGAAGATGCCAAGAAATATATAGGTGCAAGAGGCTTAGGCACCAAATACTTCATGAATGAAGTGGATCCCAAAGTGGAACCCTTCAGCCCCGACAATAAACTTATATTCATGACAGGTCCACTTACTGGTACTCTGGCCACATCCAGCGGAAGATATGAAGTAGTTGCTAAAGCACCCCTCACAGGAACCATAGGTGCATCCAATTCCGGTGGCCATTTCGGTCCCGAGCTTAAGTATGCCGGATACGATGGAATAATATTTGAAGGAAAATCAGAAAAGCCCGTTTATCTATACATTAATGATGATGAAGTGGAAATAAGAGATGCAGAACACCTGTGGGGCAAAAATGTATTTGAGACCACGGATATGCTCCTGGAAGAAGTAGGTGACGATGCAAGAGTCGCCTGCATAGGACCCGGCGGAGAAAAACTGGTATTATTCGCCACGGTTATGAACGACAAGCATAGAGCTGCAGGAAGGTCTGGTCTTGGTGCTGTTATGGGTTCTAAAAATCTTAAGGCTGTTGCAGTAAAGGGTTCAAAATCAGTTCAGGTAGCAAAACCTAAGGAATTTTTGGAAATATGCAAGAAGAGCAGAAAGATGCTTAAAGACCATCCTGTAACAGGTGGAGGATTGCCAACCTATGGTACAGAAATACTTGTGAATATATTGAACCAGAGCGGCGGTCTCCCAACAAGAAACTGGAAAGACGGTGGCATATTTGAGCATGCAGATGAGACTTCGGGAGAAACTTTAACAGAAAAATATCTGGTTAGAAATAAGGGCTGCTTCGGATGCAATATGGGCTGCGGAAGAGTAACAAGGATTCCTGAAGGTAAGTTCAAGAGCTTCGGTGAAGGTCCTGAATATGAGGCAGGCTGGTCCTATGGTGCAGATTGCGGAGTAAGGAATCTGGAAGCTATCTGCAAAGCCAATTTCATATGCAATGAGCTGGGTATCGACCCAATAACCATGGGTTCCACCATTGCCTGTGCTATGGAAATGTATGAAAAAGGCATATTAACCAGAGAAGAATTAGGAAGAGATCTCCCCTTTGGAGATGATGAAGGTATAGTAGAATTTACAAGAATGACAGGTTTGAGAGAAGGATTTGGAGACAAGTTGGCAATGGGCTCCTACAGAATGGCAGAGTCATATGGCCATCCAGAGCTTTCCATGTCTGTGAAAAAGCAGGAAATGCCAGCTTATGACGGCAGATGCTTACAGGGTATGGGTCTTGAATATGCTACATCAAATCGTGGCGGCTGCCATGTGAGAGGATACCTCACTTCTCCTGAAATACTTGGAATTCCTGCTAAGCTTGATCCATTGGTAACAGATGAAAAAGCTCCCTGGCTCAAAACCTTCCAGGATCTCACCGCGGTAGTGGATTCTGCAGGTATATGCTTATTCACCACCTTCGGAATAGGTCTTCCTGAGATATCTGAAATGTTAAGAACTGCCATGGGCGTTGATTTTACCGATGAAGAGGTGCTGCAGGCAGGAGAAAGAATTTGGAATTTAGAGAAGCTGTTCAATCTTGAAGCAGGCTTCACAAAGGATGATGACAGGCTTCCTGACAGATTGCTCAAGGAGCCCATGCCTGCAGGTCCTGCAAAAGGATTGGTCAATCAGCTAGATGTGATGCTCAAGGAATACTATGAGGTAAGAGGTTGGGATGAAAACGGCATACCAACGGAAGAAAAACTTAAAGAACTGTCAATTAAATAAGCAAGGTCTATGGCTGTCGGTATCACATTACCGACAGCCTAAATTTAAAGAAGCAAGGAGGGGAATTTCATGATAGTAAAATATTTTGCATATATAAGAGATTACACTGGTGCAAAGGAAATTGAAATTGACCATTTCCCCACTTTAAATGATCTTCTCCTTAAACTCTGCGAAAGATATGGTTCAAAATTTAGAAATAAAATATTTTCAAATGGGAATCTCAGCAATGAGATAATTATTCTGGTCAACGGGAGAAATATTGTGCATCTCCAGGGGCTTGACACCTGTCTCAGCTCTGATGATGAGATAAGCATATTCCCGGTGGTAGCAGGAGGCTGATGAATTTTGTTTGAAAAATATCCCAAGGAACATAGGTATACATTGGCAATGCTGCAGGACTTGCAAAAGGAATATGGTTATATACCCAAAGAAAAGCTTCTGGAGCTTTCTCAATACTTGGACATCCCTCTTTCCAAGCTTTACAGCATGGCTACTTTTTACAAGGCACTGAGTTTAAAACCCAAGGGTAGATATATCATAAAGGTTTGTGACGGCACTGCTTGCCATATAAGATCATCAAAAAGCCTGCTGGATGAGATAGAGAATTCTCTTGGAATAAAACCTGGCGAAACCACAAAAGACGGCAAATTTTCCTTAGAAGTCGTCAATTGCCTTGGTTCCTGTGCCATAGCTCCAGTTATGGTTATTAATGACAGATATTATGGCAAGCTGACATCTTCCAAAGTAAGGGAGATACTAAGAGAATACGGGGGTGCTGGGGATGAATAGGACAGTATATGTCTGCTGCGGCACCGGCTGCCTGGCAAACAACAGCTTAGATGTATACAGAGAATTAAAGAGGCTTATTGAAGAGCATGAAGTAGATGCAGATGTTAAAACCATTGTAAAAGCCACGGGTTGCAATGGTTTATGCGAAAAAGGACCCTTAGTAAAAATTGAGCCTGACAATATATGCTACAGCAAAGTAAAGGCCAGTGATGTTAAAGAAATTGTAGAGAAAACCCTTATCAATGGCCAGATAGTAAACAGGTTATTGATATTTGATACTGCTCAGGGAAAAAAAGTTATATCCCACAAAGACACGGATTTTTATAAATCTCAGCAAAAAATAGCCTTAAGGAATATAGGAGAAATAGATCCTGCAAATATTGACGACTATATTGAGCGCGGCGGATATGAAGCTCTTAGTAAGGTTTTATTTCAGATGACTCCCGAGGGTGTAATATCTGAGATAGAAAAATCCGGATTGCGAGGCAGAGGCGGCGGTGGCTTCCCCACAGGGCGGAAGTGGAGGCAGTGTTGCAACGTAAACTACTTCCCCAAATATGTAATATGCAACGGTGATGAAGGAGATCCGGGAGCCTTCATGGATAGAAGCATTTTAGAAGGGGATCCCAATACAGTCATAGAAGGAATGATAATATGCGCCTACTCCATAAAGTCTCATAGAGGATTCATATACATAAGAGACGAGTATTCACTGGCTCTGAAGAATATGGATTGTGCTTTGAGACAGGCAAGAGAGAGGGGCTATCTGGGTAAAAATATAATGAACAGCGGTTTTGATTTTGATATAGAAATCGTAAGAGGTGGCGGAGCCTTTGTCTGCGGTGAATCCACAGCCCTCATGCAATCTATCGAAGGCAATGTGGGAGAACCCAGAGCCAAGTATATACATTCTGTGGAAAAGGGCTTATGGGGGCAACCCACTGTGCTGAACAATGTTGAAACCTGGGCAAATGTACCTGAAATAATAATGAAAGGCTCTGACTGGTTCAGCTCCATAGGTACTGAAAACAGCAAAGGCACAAAGGTGTTTTCACTGGTTGGGAAAGTTAAAAATACAGGTCTTGTGGAAATTCCTATGGGCACAACTTTGAGGGAACTGGTATTCAAAATCGGAGGAGGCATAATAGGAGACAAGAAGTTTAAGGCGGTTCAAAGCGGCGGTCCTTCAGGCGGCTGCATACCTGAAAGCCTTATGGACCTGCCTGTGGATTTTGATACTCTAAAAAATATAGGCTCCATGATGGGTTCTGGCGGCATGATAGTCATGGATGAAAGAACATGTATGGTAGATGTGGCAAGATATTATCTAAATTTCCTATCTGAAGAATCCTGCGGCAAATGTGTTGCCTGCAGAGAAGGCATAAAGAGAATGCTGGAGATCCTCACAGATATATGCAACGGCAAAGGTTCTGAGGAGGATTTAGATCTTCTGGAAAGTCTGTGCCACACTGTGGAAGAAGCCTCTCTCTGTGGATTGGGAAAAACCGCTCCAAATCCTGTGCTGACTACATTGAAGTATTTCAAAGATGAATATTATGCACATATCAGGGATAAAAGGTGTCCTGCAGGGGTCTGTCCCGAGCTCACAGAATATGAAATCGATGAAAAACTGTGCATAAGTTGTGGCTTATGTGCGAAAAATTGTCCCGCCTCAGCCATATGGGGAGAAAAAGGAAAACCTTATTATATTAATACTGAATCCTGCGTAAAATGCGGCAATTGCTTAGACAGCTGCAAATTCAACGCTGTAGGAGTAAAGAAGGGGGCCAGGTTATGAAGATTACCATAGATGGTATATTCTGTGAAGCCGAAAAGGGCGAGATGCTGCTTCAGATTGCCAGGAGAAACAATATATACATTCCTACCCTATGCCACAGTGATGCCTTGCCTGGCCTTGGAACCTGCAGACTGTGTGTAGTTGAGATATTGGACAGAGGCAGAAAAGGTGTGGTAGCCTCCTGTATTTATCCTGTGAAGAACGAGATAGAGGTATTTACCCATTCAGATAAGATTAAATCCATCAGAAGAAACCTGCTTATGCTTTTATATGCAAGAACTCCCCAGGATGAGACCATAGACAGTCTTCGAAAAGAATACCATGTGCCTGACAATATAAGATTTTCCGGTGATAAGGATGAACACTGCATACTATGCGGATTATGCGTAAGAGCTTGTCAAGAGTTGGGTACCAGCGCCATTTCCACGGTAAACAGGGGGATCACAAAGAAGGTTTCTACTCCCTATGACGAGCCTTCCACCCAGTGCATAGGCTGCGGTTCCTGCGCCTATTTATGCCCTACCAATGCTATAAAGATTGAAGAAATCAACGGAGTAAGAACTATATGGAATAAGGAATTCCGACTGGTGAGATGCACAAGATGCGGGAAACCCTTTGCAACGAAGGAACAGCTTGAATATAACCGTAAGAAGCTAGGAGAGGATCATGTAGAGCTGTTGTGCGAAAGCTGCAAGAAGGCAGTCACCGGTGAAAAGCTTAGGGATATATATGAGAGAGTTTAGATAAATAGGGATATGCTATTTTAATCATATCCCTATTTATAAATCTACTTGCAGCTTTTTTATATATATTGAACATTAATTCATCACATTTCATGATATAAATAATGCTTAATCTTGCTCCAATTTTTCCCTAGTGCTTTTCGATGTGATTTCTGCCCCCATTATTACTTCAATATTGTCAAGAAGATACTTTTTACCCTTATCATTGATAACTACCATATCATATTCAACACCATTATAACTCTTTCTCTGACTTTCGAAACCATAATTAATAGAATTATCATTGATAACAGTCCTGGTTTTGCCAGTTTCTGTAGTCTCTTCACTCAGTATTCCCATAGCTTTCAATCTTTTATTGATTTCAACTCCCGTTAATCTTTTGCTTTGGTTCAAATCAATGCACATATTAACACATCTAGAAAACTCATTGACTCCTATTTTCCCTTCAGGAAAACGTACTTTACTTTTTTGCTCCGAAGTTATTACAAAAACCCTAGATCTGGGTTCACTTCTTTTTGAACTGTATACACCCCTAGTAACGTTGTCCAGTACTTCTGCTACAAAATAAAAGCACCTTATTATTCTTGGATCATTAAGAAAGCTTTCCTCTTCAATCTTTTCTCCATTTATTGGGTTGATACCATTTGCGATTTTCTGAAGAACTAGTCTTGCTTTCTGAATTTTTTCTAATTCTTCATTCATCTTTTTCCCTCCTTACCATCTCTGTATCAGGAGTTTAAAAATCACTCATACATACTTCAATATCCCTTAAAAACAAAGGCTCCCTGGATGCTTCATTCATTTCTCTTTAATTTATATTGTATTATTAATACTGTGAATTCTCAATATAAACTTACATCAGCATCATCACAGTATAAGCCCCTACAATGCCCCCCGTTACCACTAGCATAACATTGGCCTTGTAAAGGGATAAAATCACAGCAAAACCCCCTCCTACAAGGGCTGAATATATATCTCCTGTGGATGTGACTATTCCGGGAAATATAAGTGCTCCTAAAGTGGCATAGGGTATAAACTGAAGAAATACCTTCAAATATGGCGGCAGCTTCATATCCTTCAAAAATACCATAGGAAGCAATCGAGGTATATATGTCACTATAGCCATAAGAATCACAAGTATAAACAAGTTATTCATCAATCTTCAACCCCCTGTGGAAAAAATATAGTACCTAAAGATGCTGCGCCTATAGTAGCAATTATTATGGTTAATCCCGAAGAAAGAGCCGCAAACATAGGAATCCATTTAAGTAATGAATGTATCACCATGGATATGGCGGCAACCACCAGTATGGGTCTGGATTTTTTCATTGAAGGCAGCAGCAGGCCTAAAAACATGCAATATATAGCTATCCCCATACTGTTTTGAAGAGTATCAGGCAATGCCGTTCCAAATAAAAGACCTAGCCAAGTGCCTGCATTCCAGGAAAAGAAAGCCATGACATTTAACCCCAATTGAAAATATGGGCTTATCTTCTTTTCTTCCCTCATTGAAGCCAATGAAAATGTCTCATCAGTGATACCGAAAGCCAATAAAGACAGAAACCTCTTTGATGTCCTTTCATCAACTCGCTGGGATAGCGATGCCGACATAAGAAAATGCCTGAAATTCAATATAAATGTTGTCATAACAATCTCTATGGTAGTTGCCCCCAGCGTCAGCATATTTACTCCAACAAACTGGCTGGATCCTGCGAAGACTACCGAAGAAAGCATTATACTAATTGTATTCGGAATTTTAGAAGCCTTCGACAAAATGCCGAAGGCTATAGCGATTGGAATATATCCTAAGCCTATTGGTATTGCGGCTCTTAGTCCATCTTTAAACTCTGTTCCTTTGTTCAAAACCTGTCCCTCGCATTTCTATTTCGTATGTTAAAAAATTATTAAAACATTTGTTATATAAAATTATAAAATCTTGACCCCAATTGTTTATTAGTTGCTTTTGTACTCAATTAAAAAATACATTCAATAGAGATCCAATAACCAGATACTCCAAGAATACTACTGCAATGCAAGCCACTATAAAAATTGATAATTTCAGCTCTCCCATCTGGTCCTTCCAATACCTTCCTCTGAGTAATGAGAATATATCTGGAGTAAAGGAGTACCTTACAGATTCTCTAAAATCATCAGAGTCTCTAAATATAAAATAAAAGATTTTTCTATATATGGGTATGTTAAGCACCAGCAGTATAACAATTAACAGTGTCTTGATATTTACCACCTCCACAATACTACTGTCACTCTGTAACTAAGCCAGCCTTACAATAAGATAGTCATCATAGTGCTCAAATCCTAGTGCATTATATGCCTTTACAGCAGGAATATTATCCTTTACTACCATAAGTGTAGGCATTTTACCTCTTCCTATTATCCTTTCGCATATCTCTGAAACAACTGCTTTGGCATAGCCTTTACCCCTTTCTTCTGACCGGGTATATACGCTGCCTATCTGATTGATCTTTGGTGTATAGGTATGAATCCCTGCCTGAGCCACCATTTTACCATCTTTTTCAGCAATGATAAAATCTTCCTCCTTTGCCCTTTGAGATAATGTTTTTATAATTTCCTCTCTGGTAGTAGATTGATTGAATCCTTTTACCCTTCCTTCCAAAACAAAATCAACTATTTTATCGTCTGTAGCTCCAACTGCGTCAATGAAGCTTACTCCTTCCAGTGTAAAAGGTTTAAAGTTTTTATTTATAAAGTAAGAGCTTTCATCCCATTCCAGAACGTTTTTATAGTCTTTAATCTCATCATACAAAGGCTTTACAACTTTCCTCATACCCAGCAGGAATTTAAAATCTCTTTTTCTCATAATCTCTGCAAACAAAGGCACTGCTTCGATCCTTTCAAAATGAGGTATACAGCTTCCCAGATTATAGAAAGGCAGGATTCCTCTTAATTCTTCTCCCTCAAAGAATCCATAATAGTCTCCACATCTTCTCATATCCGGATTATTATCAATGCCAAACTCAATTATATTTGCATAGAGAAATGATGTCTCAATCTCATTTCTTCCTATGTAATTCATAATTTTCTCTTTATCCCATTGTGTAAGCAATCTTATCATCATCTACACCTCCTTATAATGCAAAAACCCCACAGAGTTTCTCATAAGAGTGACTCCGAAGGGTTATATCCATTCGTGTAGGACTGCCTCAGTCCCTATGCTGCTCACATATACATGCTAAAGCATACTCACTTTTGAAGTATTATTCCATATATTTTTCATTTTGTCAATATGGTTGTTCCTCCATATTTTCGTACATCCGTTTACCACTCAATACAAGATATAGCTCGGCTTTAGTAGCATTGTCATAGGGCAATACAAAAAGTACTCCTACTCCGAAAAGTAAAAGGCCCAGTATATACCATCCCAAGAAGGATAGATCCAGTACAAACATATCGAATTTATGTCCATTTGTCATTTCTATACTCATGTTTATTGCTTCCCTAGCCCCTATATTTGGATTATCAGCCAATATATAAGGCACCATGGAGTAAGCATAGTACTTTATTATGCCGGGTATTATGAGAAGCAGATACCATAGAAAGTTCTGTATGCCTTTAAGAAGCATGGTGCCTATAATTCCCATGTAGTTTTCTCTGTCAAAGGCATATTTGAAACAGCCGTCACTGTCCTCATAAAGGGCTGATTTAACGAAAAACCTTCTTCCTCCTACCTCTAAAGGATAACCTAAGAAAATTCGTAAAGCTATTACAGATAAAATTACTAAAATAACTATAGAACCATAAATTGCTATATGCTCAATGGTTAAATCAAAAGGCAGAAAGTTCCTCGATTCGGTATAGTTTCTATAACTGCTTCTTCCTCCTGAGCTGCCTCCTCCACCTCCATTCCCTCCTGCCAGCAATATTACTAAACTGATTAAAAATGCTTTCCCGTAGTTGTTGCTAAGTACAGCTTTCGCTCTGTCCTTTAATTCTTTTCTTGTCCACATATTGATACCACACTTTCCATTTATATACTCTTATAACATCATACTCATTTGTTAAAGAGTTGACACTCATTGCAATAATAAATGCTTCCTCCCAAATAAGCTTCTTTATTTATGACATTACCGCATGCCGGGCATGGCATGCCTGCATTTTTTGAACTCATCACAGTTTTATAACCGCCGTTTATACCAAAAAAATCTTTTTCAGTATCCCTGCCGCCCTTTTCAGCCATTTCTCTAATTGTTGATTCAATAGATTTAAAAAGATTTATCAAATCCTCTTCTCCCAGGGAGTTCATTTTCCTTTTAGGATGTAGCTTTGCATTCCATAGGATATCCTGCAAAACACCGTTTCCCAATCCGGGAATTCGCTGCTGAGTTGCAAGAAAAGCCTTTAGACTTAAACCCTTAGTATTCTCATCCATCATACTTAGAAAATAATCTTCATTAAATTCCTCCGAATAAGGTGAGGGTTTTTCTTTCGCCACCTTATAATAAGGATTTTGATATTCTCCTTCTCTGAAGCACCACATGCCTCCATACATTTGTACAGAACAGCTCATTGAACTTCCATCATCAAATGTAATCATAAGCTGATGCTTTGCCGGAAGCTTTTCTCCTTTTTCGTAATACTTTATCCTTACGCCTTCTCCAAGCAATATTCTGCAATCCTCGGCAGAGATTTCAATGAATCCTCCAAAGCTTGTGCTACCATCTATGTGCTTACCTGCCAAAAGCTTTTGATAATCTTTAGGGTCTTCAAAATACCAAGCAAATTTATGAGGTGTATGTGAGGCAACAACTCTGTCTATCCTTTTTCCCTTCAGAGTTTCATTTATCTGTCTTGCAATAACTTTTGCTTCCGGCAATTCAATCATCTAAATACCCTCTTTCCTTCATATTTTATGCTTAAATTTTACCATATATTTTCTTTATATCATACTAATGTTAATTTAATTTTACCATGATAAAATTCACTGTAAATATAGCTTTTTTTGTGATAGTCTAAGAATGTGAGCTGATATAGGGAGGGGTAGTATGAGTAAATTCAGACATATTGAGGATTTCTTTAGAAAGTATAAATGGAAGTATCTATTGGGTATATTTGTTCTTCTGTTTGTTGACGGTCTTCAACTAATAACACCTAAGATTTTAGGTTATGTTACAGACGCTTTAAGCACCCATAGACTGTCGATGAAAGAAATATATTTTTATGCATTCCTGATAGTGCTTATTGCAATTTTTGTAGCAGTTTTCAGATATGTATGGAGAATGCTCATAATAGGTTCTTCCAGGGAGTTGGAATTCTGGCTTCGCAACAAATTGTTTGCTCATCTGGAGAAGCTTTCCCTTAATTATTTCTACCACAAGAAAACAGGAGATCTTATGGCTCATGCAACCAATGATATAAATGCAGTTAGAATGGCCTTTGGCATTGGTGTTGTAATGATGACTGATGCCATATTTCTCACCGCCTCTACCATCATAATAATGATGGTATCTATTGACATTAAATTTACCTTGATAGCTTTGATTCCTTTCCCTTTTGTTGCAATTATAGTAATGTTTTTCGGTAAAATGATTCAAAAAAGGTTTAAGAATGTACAGGAAGCCTTCTCGAATCTAACAGATAAGGCACAGGAAAGTTTTTCGGGAATAAGGGTGATAAAGTCCTTTGTCCAGGAAGAAAGGGAGATAAGTAACTTTGGAAAGGCTAATGATATAAATTTAAAGGCTCATATGAATCTGGTAAAGATATGGGGAGCCATGTTTCCTCTGGTTGTTTTTCTATCAACTATAAGCTTTGTAATCGCACTTTACTACGGTGGAACCCTTGTCATTGATAAGGTTATAAGCCTGGGTCAACTGGTAAGCTTTATAACTTACTTAGGTCTTCTCACATGGCCAATGATGGCAGTAGGCTATGTAATAAATGTATTGCAAAGAGGAATAGCTTCTATAATGAGGCTTAATGAGATATTGGATACAGAGCCGGAGATACAGGATGATGATAATACCTTGGATATAGATGATTTTGAAGAAACAATAGAAATTAAGAATCTGTCCTTTACATACCCGGGAGCAAAGGTACCTGCTCTTTCAGATATCAATATAAAGCTGAAAAAAGGAAAGACTTTAGCAGTCATTGGCAAGACAGGAAGCGGAAAAAGCACTTTGGCTAATTTACTGCTAAGGCTCTACAATGTGGAGGAAGGAAGCATATTAGTAGACGGCTATGATATCAATAAAATTCCCCTTAGCATTCTCAGAAGGAAAATAGGTTATGTACCTCAAGATAATTTTCTATTTTCATGCTCAATAAGAAACAATATAGCCTTTGCAGATGAAAATCTACCTTTTGAGAAGATAGAGGAAGCAGCTAAGATAACCAGCGTATATGATGACATTATGGGCTTTCCACAGCAGTTTGATACTCAACTGGGAGAGAGAGGTGTAACCCTCTCCGGAGGACAGAAGCAGAGGATTTCTATAGCCAGAGCTATAGCCAAGAATCCAGGTATAATGATATTTGATGATTGTCTCTCCGCAGTAGATACGAAAACTGAAGAAAAAATACTTAGCAATCTAAAAGAAGTAACCAAGGACAGAACAAGTATAATAATAGCTCATAGAATATCTACTGTTAAGCATGCTGATGAGATAATAGTATTGGATGAAGGCAGGATAACAGAAAGAGGAACCCATGATGAGCTTGTGGCCTTAGGTGGCTACTACAGCAGCATATACCATAAGCAGCTTCTGGAAGAAAAGATTGCTGGACAGGAATAGGAGGTAGGATCTATGAATAACTTTCATGAAGAAGAAGTATTGGGAAAAGCCTTTGATGCCCGATTGATGAGAAGGCTCCTCAAATATGCCAAACCCTATATTGGTCTCATATCTGCCTGCTTTCTGCTGTTGATTCTCATAACTTTCAGTGATCTTGCCAGGCCTTATTTGATGAAAATTGCAATAGATAACCATATAGCAATAGGTGATAAAGAAGGATTAAAGAGTATTGCATTGATATTTGTTGCTGTAATTACAGGAGGCTTTATCTGCAACTACATACAGGTTTATCTTTTACATTATACCGGCCAGAAGATTATATACAACATGAGGCAGGAACTTTTTTCCCATCTTTTAAGGCTGTCTCTCTCATTTTATGACAGAAATCCTGTAGGCAGACTTGTCACCAGAGTAAGCAACGATATGGAAAACCTTCATGAAATGTACACTGCCGTTTTAGTAAATCTGTTCAAGGATATTCTGACCCTTATAGGCATCATCATAGTAATGTTGAGGATGAACGCAAAAGTTGCCCTCATAAGCTTTATCGCCATACCGTTTATATTTTTATCTGCCATGATTTTCAGGAGAGAATCAAGAAAAGCCTATAGATTGGTCAGGGTAAAATTAGCAAAGATAAACGCCACCCTAAGTGAAAACATATCTGGCATGAAAATTATTCAGATATTCAACAGAGAAAACTTTAAATATGATGAATTTTTTGCTATAAATGATGAACATAGGCAGGCAAGCCTGAGAGAGGTTTTTGTATTTGCCGTATTCAGGCCTTCTATGGACTTAATCTATTCCTTTTCCTTAGCGCTGCTCATTTGGTATGGAGGCGGTAGAGTACTGCAGGGTACGCTGCCTTTTGGAGTTCTATTCGCTTTTGTAAACTACATCGATCAGTTCTTTAAACCCATAAATGATTTGACAGAGAAGTTCAATATATTGCAATCTGCTATGGCATCAGCAGAAAGGATTTTTCTTCTCCTGGACCAGGAAGAAGGAATCAAAAATGTAGAAAATCCCAAACCGTTGGGTAGACTGGAAGGGAAAATTGAATTCAAGAATGTCTGGTTTGCTTATGAAGATGAGAATTGGGTTCTCAGGGATGTAAGCTTTACCATAAATCCAGGCGAAACCGTAGCCTTCGTCGGCGCCACAGGAGCAGGCAAGACATCTATTATCAGCCTGATAACACGGCTCTATGATATTCAGAAAGGTGAAATACTCATTGACGGTAAGAATATAAAGGAAATAAACAAATATGAGCTTCGTTCCAAGATAGGAGTAGTGCTTCAGGATGTTTTCCTCTTTACCGGGGACATAAAGGGGAACATAAGATTGAACAACCAGGATATAGACGATGAAAAGATTAAGGAAGTGGCTGGCTTTGTAAATGCAGATACCTTCATAAAGAATCTGCCCAATAAATATGACGAGAAGGTTATGGAAAGAGGCGCCACACTATCATCGGGACAAAGGCAGCTATTAGCTTTTGCAAGAGCTTTAGCCTTTAATCCTTCGGTTCTGGTTCTTGATGAGGCCACTTCAAACATAGATACTGAGACGGAGCTTTTGATACAGGATGCCATCAAGAAACTGATAAAAGACAGAACCAACATCATAATTGCCCATAGACTTTCAACTATACAAAACGCTGACAAGATCATAGTAATGCACAAAGGCAGGATAAGAGAAATGGGTAAACACCAGGAACTGCTGGACAAAAAGGGAATGTATTACGACCTGTATCTGTTGCAATATAAAGAATAGCTTTGTATAAAAAACATTTCTTTAACAGATAATTAGTTAAAGAAATGTTTTTTTATTGTTGCGAAGCAATCTTTTTTATGTAAAGCGGTGATGGTATGGACTTGAATGCTAAAAATCTAGAGCGTTTATTAGGCAAAAATCTGGATATATGTTTTAAAAATATATATGTTGGCTTAGACAGAACTATTAAAGTAACAATTGTTTATATAGAAGGGCTGACTGAAAAAGAACATCTAAGCAATTTTATCATCAAACCCCTTTTGGAAGGCCCCGACTTTCGTCATGCAGAAAAAGAAAAAGAAGTAATAACTTTAATTGAATCAGGCAGCTTATATTTTCCCCTGGGCAATAAGCTTAAAGATATTGATTCTGCTGTTTCTTCATTATTTAAAGGAAATGTTTTATTGGTTTTTGATGAAGAATCAGTTTCATTTTCATTTGAAGTCCAGGGATTTGAAAAGAGAGCTATAACTGAACCTTCCAGTGAAAATGTAATCAAAGGGCCAAAAGATACCTTCGTGGAAGATCTTATGACCAATATTTCCACAGTAAGAAGAAGAATAGCATCCCCGGACTTAATTATAGAGAAAACAACTGTGGGACAACAAACAAAAACTACAGTTGCTTTAATATATCATAAAGGCATTGCTAACGAAGATATAGTTGATGATATAAGAAGAAGAATCGATTCCATTCGTATTGACGGGGTATTTTCTACTGCATATCTGGAAGAATATTTGATAAGTAAAAAGTATTCACCTTTTCCTCAAATTATATTTACAGAAAGACCTGATAAGTTTTCATCAAATATCATAGAGGGGAGAGTCGGAATAATCATAGACGGCTTTCCCACAGCTTTAATACTTCCAGCCACCTTGGTAGCTTTAATGCAAGCTCCTGAAGATTATTCCACAAACTTCCTGGTGAGCTCTCAAATAAGATTTTTACGATATTTATTGATTATCGTAACTCTTTTTCTGCCGGGCTTTTATATAGCTGTTACCTCTTTTCATTATGAAATGCTGCCGACAGTATTGATATTATCAGTAAAAATAGCCAAAGAAGGAGTCCCCTTCCCAACGTTTCTTGAAACTATAGCTTTGCTTATCGCTTTTGAGATTTTGGTTGAAGCCGGTATCAGACTTCCTAAAAGCATAGGTCAAGCCTTATCAATTGTAGGAGCAGTAGTAGTTGGTCAGGCAGCAGCCCAGGCCAAGCTTTCTTCTCCTGCAGTTGTTGTACTGATATCTGTTACTGCCATATCAAATTTTGTATTGCCCAATCAGGATTTGTCCAATGCCATTAGGCTATGGAGGCTTATCATAGCTATAGCTAGTAGTATAGCTGGTCTTTTTGGCATGTGCATAGGCGGTCTTTTTCTGTTATGTCATCTTTGCTCCATTGAAAATTACGGTGTGCCATATCTGTCACCTTTTGTGTCCAGCACTAACCCTCAATTTCAGGACACTTTTATCAGAAGTCCTGTAAGGTTAATGAAAAAAAGACCTATTGATTTGAAAACCCTAAATAAGAAAAGGATAGATTAAGATATGAACTATAAAGTGTATAAGATACTTATTGTTATTCTTATATTCATGCTTATTACAGCTGGCTGCTCAAATATTAGTTTTGGAAAAGTAGAGATAGATGAGCTGTTAATTCTAAATGCAGTGGGAGTAGACAGGTCAAATGACAATAACGAAAGCGCTGTAGCAATATCCGCTGCTTCAAAAAGCATAAACGCAACCTCAGAAGAGACCAGTAATGCATCTGCTGGTCAAAAAACCAAATCAGCACTGCTTGTCTCTACTGGTGAAACAGTTTTTGAGGCTATTAGAAAGCTCTCAACCTTTTCTGAAGATAGATTATTCTGGGGACATGTTGACTATATCCTGATTGGAGAAGATGCAGCAAAGGATAACTTGCCCCAATATCTGGACTTTTTTATGAGAGACCATGAGTTGAGATTAAACTCAAAGGTTTTGATAGTAAAGGATAATACGGCCAAGGCCGTTTTTCAGCAAACCATTGAAGAAGAGAACTTTATAGGTGATATACTGGAAAATCTATTTAAATCAAAAGGACGGATGTCCATATCCGATGAATTACTCCTGGTAGAAATTATGGGTATGTTTGATAATACCTGTATATCAACCTACATCCCATGTATTGAATTAATAAATGAACCAAATAATAAAATAAAGCTGTCCGGATTTGCTCTATTCAAAGATACTGATTTGTTTGGGTATATTACTGATGGTATGGCAAGAGGCTTTAACTGGGTCAGAGGAAAAGTTGACTCAGGAGTTATAGCTGTTAAGGACAGAAATGGGCAAAAAATATCACTTGAAATAATAGAATCAAAAACTAAGATAAAACCTGTCATATCCGATGGCAGGCTTGATATAAAGATCAAAATATTATTTTCAACTAATATAACTGGTGTAATGGGAACAAAGAATATTTTTGAAAAGGATGAACTGGATTTTCTGAAAACACAACAGGAGGAAGCAGTTAAAAATGAAGTAAAAAAAATAATAGAGTTTGCTCAAAAAAATAATATGGACATATTTGGAATATGCAATGAAGTTCATCATAAAAAGCCAGTTTATTGGAAAAGTATAAAAGACAACTGGTCTGAGATATTTCCAAATCTCAATATAACAGTGGAAGTTGACTCCAATATAAACAGAACTTATGATATAAAGCAACCAGTAAGAAGCGGTTATGGGGTGGATTAATGATTGCCTGGATCATCATAATAATTCTGATATCATCTTGGGAACTTTATAATATGAGAAAAAAAGATTTGAAGAAAGAAAAAGTAATCCTTATTTTTCTTACCTTACTATCTTTATTTATGGTTTTTATAAAATCAAAATATCCTTACGATATCAGTATAGCAAGATTTGCACTTGATCTGTTTGGCTTACCACATTAAATCAAAGGAGAATAGTACATATGCTGGCAGGTAGACAAAAGATATCATTGAAACAGGCTTTGCTTATTTATATTACTTTATTTTTCTCACCTTCAATACGATTCATGCCTTCCTATACTGCAGTCATTGCAAAACAGTGCGGTTATCTGTCCCCTATAGTACCTTTTATTATTTTACTCCCTGTCATTATCTTATTGAATAAAGTATTTATGAAACATAAAGATAAATCTTTGATAGATATTTACTACCATTCCTTAGGCAAAACTGCAGGAAAAGCTTTGCTTTTTTTATATGTCTTATGGATGCTGCTGATAACTGCATTATACACAAGATATTATAGTGAAAGGCTTGTAACTACAGTATTTACCCAAACTAAGATCGATATTTTTATACTGGTAATGATGGTCACTATTGCATATGTATTAAAATCTGGTTTTGTAGTAATTGCAAGAATGAATGAAATAATCTTCCCATTAATCAGCGTAATCTTCTGGAGTTTAGCAATATTTATGCTGCCTAACTTTAAAATAGATAATATCACCCCAATAAGTTATTTAGATATAATCCCTGTTATTAAAGCAGGTTTTGGCATCTCATTTCTATGGGCTTATATTATTTATATACTTTTTTTAAGTGACATTATCAATGATAAAGAAAACTTAATGCGCCAGGGTATGTATACATTAACTTATTTGACTATTTTGTCTTCAATTTTAGTTGCCTTTGTAATTGGTATAATTGGCTATTCCATAACAGCTAAAATTCCTCTTCCATTCATGGATGCTGTTAAAATAGTATCCTTTTTTGACATAGTAGCCAAAATTGAATCGGTAGTAGTCATAATATGGATCTTAGCTGATTTTATCCTTATCTCAACCTTTTCATATATTATACTGCATTTACTGAAATCCATATTTAATTTAGAGGATGAAAGACACTTTATCAATATATTTTTAATAATCTTATACTTCCTTGCAATGCTGATCACATCCAGTAAAATTGAACTTGAAGCCTTTTCATATACTATAGGTATTGCAGGCAATTTTTTACTGAATATAATCATACCCTATATTGTTTTGGCTATAGCTTTATTCAAAAAATAAGACACTGGGGACGGTTCTTTTTGTCCCCAGTGTTTTATTTGAGGAGTGAGTATTGTCGGTCTATGGTTATGATGGCATCATAGTTTGGATGCCTCTTTTTTATAGCCTGTTTCACTTCCTCTACCAATACTTTTTCGTCCTTTTCCTTAAATCCGTAAGGCACAACCATATCGAAAATAACATTCATGTG
>NZ_JAWLCK010000003.1:0-30062 GCF_041687175.1 Lutispora sp. | reverse complement strand
CTATGGAAGACAGCAAGAGTATAAAGGTAAAAATATCAAATTTCAATACATCAGGATTTATTATCTTGTTGATGGAGCTTTGAACAAATTCAAATCCTACAAGCATGACCATAAAGGAAACCACCATGGCAGCAATATATTCAAACCTTCCGTGTCCAAAAGGATGTTCCTTGTCAGCAGGTTTTCCACTCATCATAAATCCAAAAATTGTTACTACTGACGATCCTACATCGGAAAGATTATTAAAAGCATCTGCCATTACGGCTATACTATTTAAATATAATCCGATAGATATTTTCAGGAAAAATAATATAATATTTGATATGATGCCTGTGAACCCTGATAAATAGCCATATCTTTGTCTTACTTCCCGGTTTACAGTATTTTTGTAATCCTTAACAAAAGTCCTGATTAAAAAGTCTGTAAACAATCTAACATCTCCTAACCAAAGTTCTTCAGATAATAAATTGCCAATTGAGTTCTATCTCTTAGTTCCAGTTTTTCCAGAAGAGCAGTTACATAATTTCTTATTGTACCCTCACTTAGATATAGTTTTGCCGATATTTCCTTATTTGATAAGCCTTCGGATATAAGTCTCATAATCTCAGTTTCTCTAAGAGTAAGGTCAATATCAGGCTTTTTTCTTTTCTCCTTTTCCATCATAGATGTAAGTGCATCCGCTATGTCTTTTTGAAAAACCGCATTTCCTTTATATACTGCCCTCAAACAGTCTATTATACTATCTGAGGACTGGTTTTTTAAAATATATCCTTCCGCCCCATTTTTTATGGCTTCTCTTATGTATTCATCGTCCTTAAAGGTTGTGAGAATCATCACCTTTACATCTTTGAGACTGCCTTTAATAAGCTTGGTCCCTAATACTCCATCCATAACTGGCATTCTGATATCCATAAGTACTACATCCGGTCTTTCCTCTTTACAAATATCAAAGGCTTCTTGTCCATTGGAAGCAGTTCCAACAACTTCAATATCCTCTTCCATATCAAGGAGCAGCTTTAGGCTCTCTCGTATCAAAGCATCATCATCAACTATTAACACTTTCACTGATAACACCTCCATCATTAACAGGTATTATACATACAATTGTAAAACCATCATCTCCATTTATGGATATGATACCTCCCGCATATTTCATTCTTTCTCTCATCCCGCTTAGTCCCAAGCCCTCGCTGATATTTTTGCAGCCTTTTCCATTGTCTTTGATATATAGTCTGGAATATTTTTCATTGGCTTCTATGGATATATGGACCTTTGTTGCTTCTGAATATCTTGATACATTTGTCAGGGCTTCTTTTATATTATAGCTTAATATTTCTATGTGATGAGGTTTCAAAAGAGACATATCCCCTTTCTTGACAAGTTCTACCTCACAATAAGTAAAATCATTTATTATAGCTTCTATATATTCCAAACCCAAAATTTCCTTAGGTCTTATATTATGTACTGTTTCCCTCAGGGTCACTATTGCTTCAGATAATCCCTTGATGGAATTCTCCAAGAGTTCCTGGGATTTGCTTTCATCCTTTTCCCTAAGCTTTGCTGAAGCTTGAAGCTGCATCATTATGCCTGCCAGGCTATGGCCTACGCTGTCATGTATCTCCCTTGCTATCCTATTTCTCTCCCTAAGCTCCGTCAGGTGTTCAATATTTTTGGAAGCATGAAGCATCTCAGCCCTGACTCTCTCCAGTTCATATCTCAGCCTTCTCTCATTGTCATAGGCTTCTCTGTACAGCATTTCTCTTTCTTTCGTACGATTGCTTACGTAGGAAAAGTATCCGCATAGAATCAAAAGCAGCAAGTAGCCTGCCAAGGCTTTCACCTCAAGCAGAATAACCCCGGGAATTATTAATAGTCCGGATATGTAGTAATATCCGGACTGAATAAGATCATAAGCGATTATTGGATAAAGATATATAAATGAAGCTTCCCTGTAAGACAGATATAATATGACAATAGCCTCTATGACCATCAGTATAATACTGTTTCTGTATTTACTCCTATATATGACAGAGGCTGTAACCAGCAGCATCAAAGATACCTCTATGAATCCAACACTGCCTCCAATTATTTTCATTGTTATAACATATGAGAAAAATAGTATTTTTATCATATAGTTCATAACATAACCTCAAAACCATCATAAGCTATTTATTACATAATACACCACGGGAAATTTATCTTCAACATATTATGCAAGGCTATTCTTTTGGGCAGAACCTACAAGGAAGAATACCAGTGCAAAAAGCAACAGTACGATTATCTCATTCCCAACAGTTGTTATGCTTCCACCATTCAGTATCTTCTCCATACCTTTAATAGCCCAGGTGACAGGTACAAATTCACTTATCCTCTGGAGCATATCAGGCATAATTTCTTTAGGCCAGAAACAGCCCCCAAGCATGGAAATTGGAATCACAATCAAATGGGTCAAGGCTGATACCTGTTTAAGACTTTTTGACAGATTCACTATAGCCATGCCCATGGATACAGAAACAGCGGAGTATATGAATATGAAAATCAACAAGCTTGTAGCAGAAGAGCCAAAATCCATTTCAAATAAAAACTTCATTATCGCAAATAACATTAATATCTGCATCCAGATTACTGCAAAGAAACTGAGAATGTTGCCCAGAGTATATTCCTTAAGGGTTAATGGAGACATGAGAATTCTTTCATAGGTTTTTAACTTTTTATCCTCTCCTATCAATGCTGCAGCATTAATAGCCATATACATCATAAACATTACCACAAACCCTAAACCTGATAGGATATCATAATTTATTGAGGAAATATCAGGAATATCTTTATAATGTATTTCAAAATTCCCTTTCATGTAGTATTCCAGTCCTTTTTTGAATTTTTCTTCGTCACCCCCGGAAGCCCGGGCTATTTTCCTGGCTGAATTGATAAAATTATTGATATAAAGCTTTGCAGGAATGATGCCATTATAATCTTTAATGCCATATGCTTTTAATTTGGCTTCTTCACCAGATAATATGCTTTTAGTAAAGCCTTTATCTATCTTTAATCCGTATTCTATCTCATCATTCAGCAACCCTTCTTTAATCTCTTCCTCTTTAAGAAACAGAACTGTACAGTTATTTTCAAGACCACGGATGAGGTTCTGAGTCAAATAAGTATCATCATTGTCTATGATTCCTACTCTTACAGGATTACCATCGCTTCCTGCAAATATATAAAGTGCCATGAATATTACCGGAAGGATTACCATCACTATTAAATTGTATTTATCCCTCAGCAATCTTCTCATATTGTTTTTGAATATGATCAAGCCAAGCCCCTCCTTCCTCTGAGAGCGCTTATAATGAATAAAAACAGTGAAGCTGTCCATAGTATTGCCATGTAATTTCTTATCTGCACTTGGCTTCCTTCATAAATTGTGTTAAGCATTATTCTCAAGCCCAAATAATTTGGTGATAATAAGCTCAATTTTTTCATGGCAGATGACATGGACTGAAATGGTATATAACCTCCGCCTAAGAATGTCAGCACTGGTATCAGAATACTCAGTAATGCCTGGGTTTTATTTTCATCACCTATGAGCATAAAGCTTGCAACTCCTATACTTGTGGCTAGAACTGCCAAGGTGAAACATGTAAACATTATGAAGAGTATATTATCCCCCCAATTTACATCGTAAACATATTTTGTGAATATAAATATGATTGAAGCATCAAATACCAGAGTCAAAATTGTACCTGCCACCTTTCCCACAAATACTTCATAGGAATGCAAAGGAGCAGATTTGAGCCTTATTTCTGTTCTATAGAACTGCTCTTCTGCCATGGATGAAGCTCCATAGGTGGTACCATACATCATGGTCATAATCAACATGGTTATAGCATAGTAATCTAAACCCTTTGGCCTTTTCCCATCTGGATTTATGGTTTCCTCACGGATGCTTTCATAGGGAGTTATATTTCCGTCGACACTTCCCAATATTAAATAAGCATATTCTGCATTGGCAGATTGGACGAAGCTATCCAAAACATTCTGCACAACAGAACCTCTGAACATACTTTCATTTCTTTTATATACATGGATTTTACCTTCATTATCCCTTTCTACATGTACAAGAGCAAAAGCTTCTCCGTTTTTTATCTTTACCATACCCTGGTCAAGATCCTCAACTGTTTCTGTATCTACAATTTCTTTTATGTTTTCCTGTTGCAAAAATTCTTTTAAGTTTTGCAGCAACTCTCCCTCATTTTCATTGACCAGTACTACTTTTACCGGATCTATGCTTTCTATTTGGAAGGTTCCGGCAAGAGCAGATCCTAGTATAAGCATCAGGACTATAGGTAATGCCAGCATTGAAGTCAGGTTTCTGTAATCCCTTACATTTCTTAGTGTGGTGTAGTATGCTATATATAAGGTCTTCATACTGCAGCCACCTCATCTCTCAATGTCCTGCCTGTCAAGGTGAGAAATACTGTTTCCAGATCCGGCTTTTCAGATGTGAGAGATATAATCTGGCTTCCAGAGTCAATAATAGACTGTATAATGTTATTAAGATTATTGGTGCCCTTTCTTGATATTATCGTGATTACATTTCCCTCTACACAACAGTCTATAACATTATCCATGTTCTTTATGCGATCCACTATGGTATAGTTCAGTCCATCAAGAGCTATTACTGTTTTATCCTCCACTGCCACAAAGGCTTTTAATTCTTCCTTGCTGCCCCTGGCTATTATCTTACCATGATCCATTATGGCTATATCGGTACATAGAGCTTCAACTTCCTCCATGTAATGAGAAGTATATATTATGGTGGAACCTTCATCTCTCATTTTCTTTACAGATTCAATAATATGTTTTCTTGATTGGGGGTCTATGCCCACTGTCGGCTCATCCATTATTATGAGCCTGGGGC
The DNA here is from genome assembly GCF_041687175.1 of Lutispora sp. Classification (NCBI taxonomy): domain Bacteria; kingdom Bacillati; phylum Bacillota; class Clostridia; order Lutisporales; family Lutisporaceae; genus Lutispora; species Lutispora sp. Next base: position 25,144 of record NZ_JAWLCK010000003.1, on the reverse strand, counting down.
TATGAACTAAGGCACAAGCGATGTTGAGCCTTCTCTTCATACCTCCTGAAAATTTCCTTGCCTGCTGCTTTCTTTTCTCAAGGAGACCGGTAAACTCCAACACTTCCTCCACTCTATTTTTCAGTAAAGAACCCTTAAGATCATAAAGCCTTCCGAAAAACTCCACATTCTCATAGGCAGTAAGATCAGGGTATATGGCTATATCCTGAGGGACGATACCGATGTGTCTTTTGATTTCAGAACCATGCTTTTTCATATCCTTACCGAATATGGATATCTCACCTTTATCAGCTTTTATTATTCCTATTATGGTATTTATGGCTGTGGTTTTCCCCGCACCGTTTGGCCCTAGAAGTCCAAATATCTCTCCTTCCTTTATGCCGAAACTTATATTATCTACTGCAAGGGTATTGCCGTATCTTTTTATCAGGTTTTTTACTTCCAATATCATAAGAATTACCTCCCGATTCCTTCTACCATAATATTAAGCTTTATACTGCGTCTTTTCTAATGACAAAAATCAAGAGATGATATGACATTTGTCATATCATCTCTTAACCTGACTGGTACGAGCCAGAGGATATATTATTGAGTAGCAAGCCAGAAAGAAAGCCAATGAAAAAAGAGTCATGGTGAGATATCCTTTATCCCCGGTTAAATACAATATTATATATTCTAAAACTCTAAATACTCCCGCTGCAACCCCCGGGATAAACATTACCAGCATTATCAATGCCCCTATCCCAAATAGATACATTATACCTTTTTTGTAGTATATACTTCCTACAAGAGTAAAGAAAGCTGTTACAGCAAGAGTAATAATAAAGCAAGACCATATCCTGTCAAAGATTTCTCCTATACTAAAGGCAGTAAATATTTGCCCGATTTGCTGATTACTAAATCCTAAAAGATTATATAGCAAGCTTTCCCATAGTGTAAGGAAAGTAAATATAACTGACAATATAAGAGATAGCACTGTGTTATATAGTGCATAACCAAGAATGAAGTTCTTTCTTGTTATACCCATGTTAAGCATATATGGCAGGGTTTCATTGTAGGATACCAAGCCCGATATTGCTCCAAAGATCACTACAGCAGGCATATGACTTATTGTAATTGTCCCATTGTATCCTCTGCTCCTGGCGTATAATGCAATTAAGATGCCCAATACCGAAATAGCAAACATGATGGACCAAAATATAATAAGAGACATCTTTGTGTTTATATAATGCATCTTTAGGTGAGATTTTATCCTATTCATTCATGTCACCCCTTTTAATCATCTTTCCCCCTGTAAGGAATATAAATAACTGTTGAAGAGGAACAGAACTTATGATCAAATCATCAGCTTCCATGGCCTTTCTTTCCTTTTCAGAGATGCTATCAAATATTGCCACAGCCATTGTTTTTCCGAATTCCTCTTTATTCAAAACCTTTTTCCCAGAAACATGACTTTCAACGCTATCCTTAATGCCACTGATATAAAAAGCCTTGTTCTTAATATCTTCAGAATTGCCCTCCAGCTTTACTGTTCCCTTGTGCAATATGATTACATCTTCCAATAGGTTGCTCACCTCATCGATAAGATGGGTAGATAATATGATGGTTCTTGGTTTTTCCATATAATCTTCAATCAGTGCATCATAGAATAATTGCCTCCCGGCAGCATCCAGACCTATATAAGGCTCATCAAATATGGTTATAGGTGCTCTGCTGGCCAATCCTACAATTATTCCAAGTTGAGATCTCATACCTAGGGAAAGGTTTTTATATGTTTTTCTTCTGTCCAGTTCAAACTCTCTTAAGAGCCTTTCTGCCAGGTTATTGTCCCAATTATCATAGAAGCTTGAGGCTATATCCAAAGCGTCTCCCACATTAACATCTTTAAGAAACATACCGCTTTCTTTTACTATGCATAGATGTCTTAATGCTCTGTCATTTTCATAGGGAGTCTCCCCAAAAATTTTCACTTCTCCGCTGCTGGGGAAGACCTGTGCAGTAACAATGTTCAGAAGTGTACTTTTACCTGCTCCATTCCGCCCAAGTAATCCGTATATCTTATCCTTTTCCAGCTTTATATTTATATCTGAAAGTGCCGTGGTTCTTCCAAAATTTTTGGATATATTTCTGCATTCAACTGCATATTTCATCACTTATCTCCCCTTTCGTAGGTTTTTATGAGGTCTATAAGTTCCTCTTTTGTTATATTCAACTTCTCAGCTTCACGAATAAGCTTAGATATATAATCTTCAATGAATTGGGTTTTTCTTTTGCCAACTATCATATTTCGAGCTCCCTCCGCCACAAACATGCCAATACCTCTTTTCTTATACAATATTCCTTCTTCTACCAGAAGATTTATTCCTTTAGCAGCTGTTGCCGGGTTTATCCCATAGAGCCTGGCAAACTGATTGGTAGAATATACCTGATCCCCTTCATTCAACTCGCCGCTTATCACAGCATCCTCTATTACTTCTGCAATTTGCATATATATCAACTTGTTCTCATCTAAAGGTATCTTCATCAAAGCACCTCCCTACCTTATCGGTTAATTACTTGTGTAACTAAGTATATAACTATTAATATTATTTGTCAATATGTTTTTGGATACTTTTCCCACAAAAAAAGGACGATAAAATCGTCCCTATCTCGCTTTTTGCTCTTTAAGAATAAATATCTGAGAATTCAACATTCATTTTCTCTATATTTTTTCTTTCTATAGAAATAAAACCCTCGTGATTGTATATATCCTTTCTATTTACCGGCAACTCAACAATAAACTCACTGCCGCAACCTGGTCTGCTTATTAAGGATATGGTTCCATTATGCATCTCTACCAAAGATTTGACCAGTGATAAACCTATACCGCTGCCTTCATGTTCTCTGGTCAAGGATTTATCTATTTGTCTGAAGCGTTCAAATATGACTTTCTGCTTCTCTTTTGGGATTCCTATTCCCGTATCCTTAACACTTATGGTTATGCTACTCCCTTTATCTTTAATATATATACTGATTTTACCTCCAGGCTTTGTAAACTTTATGGCATTTGAAATAAGATTGAGCATTATTCTCTCAATCTGATCCGGATCGCAAACTATTACCTTTTCCTCAATATCTGTATCAAATTCAAAGCTTAAACCCTTTCCTTCAATATATTGGGCTACAGAAACAGTTATATCTTCCACAATTTTTACAATATCATAATGCCCCATATTTATATCATAATAACCTGAATCAATCTTGGTTATATCAATAAGATTATTAACAAGCCTTAATAGGCGATAACAATTCTGCTTCATAATGCTAATGTATTTATCTATATTATATGTTCCTTTTTTATTATGTATCTCAATCAGCTGCAATGTTCCTAATAAAACATTAAGGGGTGTCCTGAACTCGTGTGAAATGTTTGCAAAGAACTCGTTTTTTATCCTGTCGTATTCTCTGGCTTCTTCAAGCTGCTTTTCGTTTTCTTTCATCACTGTTTTAAGTTCTTCAGTTCTTTTTCTCTCAGTAATATTCCTTATAATTGCCATTACATGAACGCTATTTTCATTCATAAAACCTACATTTACTGCTTCAACATCTATTTCTTCTCCTTCCAAATCAATTACTTTAAATTCAAATGGGATACCTGGCGAGTTAATATTTATAAGTGCTCTGCTCACTTGATTCTTCACATTGTATGTATAATCAGAATGTACAAATTCGTATATGTTTCTACCTATTATTTCTTCTTTGTCTGAAGCCTTTAGCATCTTCACCCCTGCATTATTTATGAATGTAATTATGTCTCCTTCATGGATTACCACCGCATCAGGATCCAATTCCACCAGATTCCTATATTTATTCTCATTTTTCTTTAACTCCTGCTCCTTTTTTTGTAATTCCTGACTCATTATTTTTTGCTCTGTAATATTTACCATATATTTCAACAAATAAATAACTTCACCATCATGGTTCCTCACAGCAGAAACATTTGAAAATACCCAAACTCTATCCAAATTTTTCTTTCGCAGTTTTTTCTCAATATTGTAAGTTTCCCTTTTGCCACTGATAATGTCATTTACCAGTTCTTCCTCCTTCAAAGCATCTCCCACATCGGTTATATCCCACCAATGCATATTCAATAATTCATTTTCTGTATATCCTAACAGAGAGCACAACCTTTCAGGCACCTTAAGAAATTTCCCCTCTACAGTTGTGTGGCAGGTCATTATCTCTGATATTTCTTCTGCTCGTGATACAAAACTCTGACTTTCTATAAATTTCTCGTAATAGCTTCTATATTTATAATCCATTATGACTGTTATAATTGCCATACATAACATTGAAACAATAACTAAAGCAAATTCAGACTCGGAATAATTGACAAAGTCAGAATTAATAATAGGATTTTTCCTCAAATAATACAAAAATGATATGGCTATTAAGCTGCTTCCTGCTCCTGACAGCAGCCCTCCTTTATATATTGAAAATATGATGAGCAACGAAAAAATCCCTATTATTGTCGATGAGTGATAGCTTACTGCTGTGAGGACAAAATATATAGCAGTAAGCGCTGTAGCGATTATACCAATGTTTTTATCGAATATGCTTCTCATCATATTATGCTTCTCCCATGTCAAATTTGGTCATTTTGTAACTTATTGACTTATTCTATAACTTTTTTGCATATCCTCTAATAAATTATCGCAAGTTCCGACTTGATTTGAGTTATTATTTTAAAATATAAAAAAATTCACCAAAATTTCTCTATATTTCTGCTAAATTTTACTTTGTATACATATTATTTTTATATTGTTTATGTTATTATTTATATGTATCCAAAAAATCCATATTATCATAATAAAGGGGGGATTTGGTTGAACATTGCGGTAGTCGGTGCCGGCACAGGAGGAACTAAAATAATAAGAACCCTTTCTAACATATCCGATGTAAATATAGTCATGATAATAGATAGAAATGTTGATGCACCTGGTATAGCCCTGGCAAGAGATCTAGGTATTAAACATGGTGATTCACTGGAGGCTATAGAAAATGAGGCACCGGATTTAATTGTGGAAGCTACAGGTGTAGCTGTTGTATCCCAAAATCTAATGGAAATGTATAGGGATAAATGCGAAATAATCAATTCTACTGGCGCAAGACTGCTTATGTCGCTGGTTGAAAAAAACACCGACACATTGGACAAACTTAATTACCAAATTGCTGCTGTGAAAGAAGCTTCTTCAATAGTTCAGACTCATCTCAATCAGATTAATAGCAGTATTGATAATGTACATGAGGTAAGCAATAAGCTTATGGAAGTGGCTAACAACTCCAGCAATCATATAATAGAGAGCGATAAGATACTACAGTATGTCAATAAAATAGCCAAACAAATCAAGATATTAGGTATAAATGCCAATATAGAAGCTGCTCGGGCAGGAGAGCAGGGTAAGGGCTTTTCCGTTGTGGCAAGAGAAGTACAGTATTTAGCAGATAATAGCGAGGTCAACGCTAAAGAAATAAATAAAATATTATCTATGCTATCTGAGGAAATATCAAAAATTACTCAACAGCTGGATAACCTAAAGAATTATTCAGTTGTTCAGGTGGAAGCTTCAAAAAAAGTTACAAAAGCTGTGGAAGATCTACTTAATAAAGCCGAAGCATAGCAAATTTGAAAAAAGAGCAGCCTAGGCTGTTCTTTTTTCAAATAAACTGTAAACTACAGGTATCACCACCATTGTAAGCAGCGTTGATACCATAAGCCCACTCATCAATGATACTGCCATAGGCACCATAAGGCTGCTGCCGCCTAATGCCAGTGGTATAAGGCCTATGACTGTTGTTGTAGTTGTCAGCATTATAGGTCTGAATCTTTTATCCACCGCATCAATACAAGATTCATTTACATCCTTTCCTTCCGCTCTCTCTGCATTAATGAAATCCAAAAGCAATATGGCATTATTAACAACTACTCCCGCCAGGCTAACTATACCTAATAGGGCTGTAAAGGACAGGGGTTGCCTGAATATTGCCAAACCAAATATGGAGCCTATTATGGAAAGGGGTATGGTCACAAGTATTATAAAGGGTTGTAAAAAGGATCGGAACTGGAATAATAGTATTATGTATACAAGTACTACGGCAATTATTAATGATACCCCCAAATCTCCAAAATACTGTACTATCTTTTCTCTCTCCCCGTCAAATATTATTGAGACATTGCCCATGTCTGTTTCTGTCAGCTTCTCCTCCAATTTTCTCTCTATATCCACCGGGTTATATCCAGTTTTTACATCGCTGTATACCATGACAGTCATATCTCTGTCATACTTTTTTACTTGGGGATACATGTGCTTTACGCTTATAGGTGCCACTAACTTCAAAAGAGCTTTAGTGCTTGCTGCAGAGGATTTAATCATAAGGTTCTCCAAATCTTCCTTTGACCTTATATCCCCTTTCACCCTTATATTGTATTCACTTCCATGTTGTCGAAGCTTGGTAGCCACCCTGCCCATCAGCGCAATATTAACTTCATTTTGAACATCATAGGCGCTGAGACCATAATATGCAGCCAATGCGGGATCCAGATCCACATTATATTCATAAATTCTGTCTGCGTGATCATCATCAATATTCATGGTTCCAGGTATATCCTCAAGCATGGCTTTTATCTGTTCAGCTGAATGAACCAATTCCTCCATGTCTTCACCTGAGATCCTTACAATTACAGGTGCCGCTGTAGGCTCCGCCAATTCCAGCATCTTAACTGCTGCAGTTCCCCCTGTAATTTTCCTGTCCAGCTCAAGCTGCAAATAATCCGCAAACTCCGAATTTTTTTTAAACCTTCCTCCTTTTTTAAAATCCAGCTTCATCAAAATCTGAGCATAATCCTTGGAAGGTGTGCTTATAGGTACTGCATTGTAGAATTTAGGGAGCCCGTCTCCTATGGCTCCGGTATAAAATACTATTTCAGGCTGCTCTTCCAGAACTCTAAATATGTCTTCTGCAATTTTTTCTGTTTTCTCTAAATCATTGCTTTTCTCACTGTTTATATTAATATACATCATATCCTTATCTGCATAGGGGAAAAATTGAAGCCCCAACTTTAAAGCTGTATATATGGAAAGAGCAAAAACCCCAATAGATAAAGCAATGCTCAGCTTTCTATGTCTCAAAGCCTTGCTTAGCAGGCTCATAAACGCCTTTCTTAAAGAAAAGCTTTTTAACTTTCCTCTTCCCGGCTTAAAGAAAACATAGGCTAGAGAAGGTGTTACAAATAAAGCGGTTATATAGGAAAAACTCAGGGATAACATTACAATCTGTGGCACGCTTATGACATATTCTCCTGCCACAGAATCCAGCATCAATAGAGGTATAAAGGCAGCTACAGTAGTCAAAGTGGAGCTAAATACGGGTATAGCAACTTCTTTTACACCATCGATACAGGCTTCCAGCCTATCATCTCCCCTGTCAAGTCTCACTTGAATGGCATCACTTATGACTATTGCATTGTCTACCAGCATTCCAAGAGCTATTATGAGGGCTGATATAGATATTTGATGAAGTTTGATGCCTGTTAGATACATTGCTACAAAAGTTGCCATAATGGATAGGGGAATTGCCGTAGAAACAACTATGGCATTATTAAGACCTATGCCCAGGAATACAACAATTATTACAAAAATCATGCCCTCCAGAAGATTTTTTATAAAATTATTTGTGGCCTTAGCCACCTCTTCAGGTTGGAAAAGAACCTTATCCAGGCTTACATCCTCCGGCAGATTATCCTCCAGATCCCATAAAGTTTTTTCTACCTTTTTCCCTATATTTACTATGTTTTTATCCTTAACAAAGTATCCTGTCAGCAGCACCGAATTCTGCCCGTTATGCTTTACCTTATAACTGGAATCCTCCAGGCCCATTTCTATATAGGCTATATCCTTAAGCCTTACAGAAGCTCCGCTATCCTGTGAGACATATACAATAGTATTCATTATATCCTCTAAGGTCTCATATTGGCTTGATACTTTAACATTGATGGAACTGCCATCTATGGTGCCGGAAGGTATCTCCACATTGGCAGCTTTTATAATATTAACAATATCCTGCAGTGAAAGCATATATTGATTCAGCTTTCCAATATCAACTCGAACTTTAACTTCCTTTTGCTGTGCTCCGTTTATTTCAAACTTGGATATGCCTTCAATCTTCATCAACTCATTCTTTAAATCTTCTGCGAAAAACTCTAACTCTTCATAGCTGTAGTTTCCTCCCGTTAGACTTATTATGATTCCCGCCGTATCCGCCAGATCCGTTTTAATGTCTATCTTGCTGCAATCCTCAGGAAGCTGGCTTTGAAGATCATCCATCTTTTCTCTCAGTATTCTCCAGGCTTTTTCTATGTCTGCCCCATTCCTCAGCCGAAGTATCACTATGCTCACACTGTTTTGTGAGTAAGATTGGGAATAATCGTATCCTTCAATTTCTACCAGCTTATCTTCTATTTTCTTGGTAACTAGCTTTTCAACAATCTCCGGTGAAGCCCCGGGGTATGTAGTTGTCAACATGGCAAAGGGTGGAATGATGTCCGGATCCTCTTGCTTTGGAATTGCATAATAGCTATAGATACCGAATATCACTACCACTACTGCCAATACAAGGGTTATACTTCTATTTTTTAATGCAGCTGCAATAGCTTTCGTCATAATATCACCCCCTTGTCATTGGATAATCTCTAGCAAATCTCCATGTCTTATATTCTTAAAGCCTTCAACTATAAGCTTTTCTCCCTTGTTGAGTCCTGAAACTTCAACCATATCACCTCTTACACTGCCCATACTGATCTCCCTCTTCTCAGCCATTCCATCCTTAGATATATATACATAGTCATAATCTCCCCTCAGTACTGTGCTGAGAGGTATCATAACTGAATAATGCTCCTCAGTAGGTATGCTGATTTTCACTACAGCTCCTGCAGGCAGTTGTTCATCATCTACAACAGCCTCTGCATTATATGTCTGAGTATCACTGTCCTTTATCCTTGCGATGCTCTTTATGATTGCTTCGTACTTATTGTCATTATGTTCTACTATGATGTTATGACCTATATCCACCTCCGTCACATCCTCTTCAGTCAGTCCAAAGCTCACAATGTTTTTCTTACTGCCAAGCACTATCAGTGGATATCCGGCAGAAATTATCTCTCCCTCTTCAGACAAAATCTCCATTACATATCCATCCATATCCGATTTCAATGTTGCATCAGCAACTGAGCTTTCTTTATACTTAAGATCTGCTTCCGCCTGCTCCATCTGGGATTTCAAAGCCAGTTTATCCTCTTCCCTGGCGCCCTTTTCTGTTTGCTGCAATATAGTTTTTGCGCTTATGTATTCCTGCTCTCTTATGGTAACCTCAAGTTCTGCTGCATCTAAATCCTGCTTGGATATGCCGCCTCCCTCATATAGCTTTTTTGCCTTATCCAAGCTGTCTTTGGCAAACTCATAGGCTTTTTGAGCTTTAACTACATTTGAAGCCGCCAGTTCCAAATCTTCATCTGTTGCACCATTAACCGCTTTCATATACTGGGCTTCTGCTCCTGCCTTTGCAGCTTGAGCTGCTTCCAATGCTAGACTTAATTCCTTTGTATCCAATAGAGCCAAGGTATCCCCTTTTTTTACCTCCTGCCCCTTATCCACCTTAATGGAAGCTATTTTTCCCGATGTTTTAAAGCCTATCTTTTTCATTTCTTCCGGTACCACAATTCCTATATATTCAAGTTTTTTTGTATTAAGCCTTTCCTCTATCTCAATTACTTTCACAGGCTTTCTGATTTCCTCTGCTGCTTCTTCCTCACTCTTAGCTTTGCATCCCGTCGTCATGAAAAGAATTAAAACCATTGAAAAGAGCAATATAATACTTTTATTTTTCATTGAGATAACCTCCGATTTCTGGAATATTCATCGAGACCTCATCAGATATTTAAACATATGTTTTAAACCTATGTTTTAATATTAGCACTATTAATTATGCTAATCAATAAAACTGAGAAAAAGCTTTATGAAATGGGCATAAAGAATAATTCTAGATATGAAGCGCCTAAATCAATCCAGAATAGTATCAATAAGCAGCTTCATATATTCCTCCAAATCAGCTTTGCTACTGAAGTTTAATGTTGGAGGTTTATCAGAAAAGTTTTCCTCTACCAACCTGTTAATAACAGGACCTAAGATCCCTGAGAAAAGCTGTAGATATTTTAGCTTCAAAAGTTTTTCATCCTCTGATTCTATTATGGTGCCTATAATTTGCTGTATCATGTTCTGCAGTTCCTTATTAAGATAGATCTTTTCAATCAATACAGGCGTGTAACGGGTATCTTCCACAGACAGCTTTGCTATAAGGCTTATGAGTGCAGGGTATTGGTAAATAAATGCTGACATGCTTTTAGCCCATTCCAGCAGCTTATCATAGGGAGATAGTTCTTTAGATGTGAAAATACTATACTGAACATTGTACAAGGCAGTGGAGTAATGCCTTTCCACTTCCTTCAGCAGATTCTCTTTGCTGCCGAAATAATAATTGATTGAGGCCACATTGACCCCTGCCGTTTCTGCAAGCTCTCTTATGGTCACATCGCCCCTTGATCCCACCATATCAATTGCATATTGAAGTATTTTGCTTTTTGTATCAAGTTCCACATCATTCATGGCAAATACCCTCATTTATTTCATTATTCATTAACATCATCACAAATGTCCAGGTTAATTATATAATGCATGGCATGAAATTTAAAGTAATTGATATAATAAATATCATTTATTCAAAGAAGCACTTAAGCCTGCTACATATCCGCTGGACCAGGCCCATTGGAGGTTGAAGCCTCCGCAATCGCCGTCGATATCCATTATTTCTCCTGCAAAGTATAAGCCGGGAATGATCTTGGATTCCATGGTTTCAGCATCAATATCTGCCACATCTATTCCTCCCGCTGTTACCTGGGCTTCACTCCAGGATCGGGTGGCTGAAATGCTCATCACCCACCTCTTCATCTTCCTTGCTACCACTTTAATCTCATCAGATGTTATATCCTTGCAGGGTGTCTGCAAAGCAGATATTCCAGCTTCCTTAAGTATAACATTTATGAATCTCTTATTTATCAAACCTATAAAACTAAAATCAAAGGGCTTATATTCCCTGAGAGAAGTTCTTCTCTTCAGCAGATCCTCAATTTCCTTCAGGCTTTTTTCTGGAAATAAATCCAATATTATATTTGCTTTCTTGCCTCGTCTAAGCTGTTCTCCTGCAGTTCTGCTCAGTTGGATAATGGGTGGTCCGGATAGTCCATAATCTGCGAAGAGTATTTCTCCTCTTTCTTGTCGCAAAACCTTACCATCTACCTCAATGGCTGCTTCTCCATTGAGCTTTGCCCCGGACAGGGATTTTAAATAAGGTGCGTCAATCTTCAGCTTCACCAATGCAGGAAAGGGCTCAATTAGATTGTGACCCAATGCTTTTGCCAGGGTATAACCGCTTCCGTTGGAGCCAAGTCCCGGATTAGCTTTGCCTCCAGCAGCCAATATGACTTTATCTGCTGTAATGGTGTCTCTGTCCTTAACTCTTATTTTGAAAGCCTTCTTGCCATATGTAATGGATTCCACTCGGGCATCGCATATTTCTTTAACACCAAGATATGCCATTTCAAACCTGAGTACATCCAGTACAGATGAAGCCTGCCCCGAAGCAGGGAAAACCTTTCCTTCGCTTTCAATAACACAATGTATTCCCAAATCCTCAAAGAAATCCATGACAGCTCTTTCATCAAACTGCTTCAAGGCAGTAAGGGCAAAAGCCGCATTACTGCCATGGAAGCTTCTTATATTCATATTTGCATTGGTCAAATTGCATCTGCCATTCCCCGTTGCCAACAGCTTCTTCCCCACTCTGGGGAGCTGCTCCAGTATAAAAACTTCTGCACCATTTCTTGCGGCTGCTATAGAGGCAATCATACCTGCAGCACCGCCACCTATTATCACTATTCTCAATTCTTTCATCACCCGTTAATCAATATAGACTTGTTGTTATTATACCACATTAATATGGTTTTGAGCCCTCTTTACCGCTTTTTCTATTTCTTCATATCCGGTGCATCTGCAGAGATTTGAAGACAGCCATTCCCTTATTATTTTATCATCTGCATCCGGATGGGTATTGAGCATAGCATGACAATTCATTATGAAACCAGGGGTACAGTATCCGCATTGAAAAGCCGATTCTTCTATAAAAGCCTTCTGTATGGGAGTGTCTCGCAGTCCTTCGATTGTGGTGATGCTGTGTCCTTCAACTTCCACAGCTAGTATGAGACAGGACTTTACTGGCTTGCCGTCCAATAGTATGGTGCATGCACCGCAATCTCCATTTTCACAACCTGGCTTTGCTCCTGTAAAGCCCAGCTTTTCTCTTAGTACATACAACAGAGTATCTTTGGGACTTACTATAACCTTCTTCTTTTCGCCGTTAACATCCAAAATCATCTGGATAAAATCCTTATAACACTTCATCATGCTTCACCCCACTTTCTCATAAGCTTCTCAATGTTCTTTTCGAATACAGTCTTTCTATATTCTGAAGAAGCTATATGGTCATCCTTCACTGCTGCGGGTAAAAGTTTATATATCCCCTTAATGTCCCAATCAGAGCCTTCAACATCATTTAAATACTGTTCCAAAGCTTTGGCTCTGAATGGATAAGGGCATAAACCGCTGATTGCCAGCTTTATGCCTCTCTCATCTTTCATTGATGCAATATGAAGAAGAGGATAGTCCACATCTGTTGTTCTTACTTTTCTTATGCTGATACCATCCAATGAAGATCCGCTTTTTCTGACCTTGAATCCTGTAACAAATTCTCCTGACGAGAGCATCAACCTCTTGTCAAAGGCAGCTTCCATAGAAAGAGTTTTTACTCCTTCTGCTCCTGCTATACAAACCTCAGCATCCACAAGGAGGAAAGGCAGCACAGCTTCTCTATAGCCCAGCCTTCCGCATATGTTGCCTCCCAGGGTTATCCTGTTTCTCACCGTATGATCCGCTATGGTTTCAACCACTCGGCTCAGGAGAAGGAAGCTTTCCTGCTCCGTTACTTCGTTGAGGGTCATGTTGGCTCCAAAATAGATTTCCTCTTCATTAGGAACATAATCCCTCATCTCTTTGATGTTTTTAAGATCTATTAAGGCATTGAATTTCAGCACTCCTTTTCTCGCCACGGATACAACCTCTGTACCACCGCTGAAATAAAGAGGCTGTTTCTCCATTCTTTTCAGTTCCTTATATATTTCTGCGGCTTCCTCAATGGTATCAGGTCTGTAGTATTCAAAATCAAAGCTTAGCATCTATATCCCCTCCTTTGCTCTCCATATGCTTTCGGGTGTTAGTGGCAATTGATTCAATTGCTTTCCTATGGCTCTTGAAAGAGCATTTGCCAAGGCTCCTGGTATACCGATTACTCCTTGTTCTCCCAATCCTCTTGCTCCATAAGGGCCGTCTCCCTGGGGAGTTTCAATATAATCCACCAAGTATTGAGGTCTATCGGTAAAGCGAAGGGTTTTATAGCTTCTCAAATCGTTGTTCACCACTTGCTCTCTCTTATTGAACAGAAAACCTTCCTGCTTTGCATAGGATAATGCCATTGCCATGGCTCCCATGATCTGTCCTCTTGCCATGGCAGGGTTCACCAGCTTGCCTACATCCATTGTACATACGGCTTTAAGCACTTTATAGGAACAATCTTCAGGATCCAGTTCTATTTCAACAGCTTCGGCGCCCAGGGTCCATTCCAAGGCAGGGTTGCCCTCTCCCGTCTCTGGGTCTATACCTGTCAATCTCCTTGATATATATCTTCCTCTTCCTATAATCTGTCCTCCAACAGCATTGCCATTTGGATATACATATCCTAATGCCACATCTTTTATCCAAAGTCCTATATGCTTATCATCCTTTACAAATACCCTACCGCCTGATACATCCAGATCCTCTTCCGGGCATCTCAGAACCTGAGAAGCGGTATACTTGATTTGAGATATTGCATCTTCACAGGCAGATATTACAGCTCTTCCGGCCATCATCAGACCTCTGCTGGCTGCAGTAGCCCAATCATGAGGTGATATTGAAGTGTTTACATCCATTATTACATGTACCATATCAGCTTCCATGCCCATTCTTTCTGATGCTATCTGAGCCAGTGCAGTCTTTATACCCTGGCCTATCTCCACCACTCCGCAGTGGACATTGATACTGCCATCCTCATTAAATGTTATGATAGCTCCTGCATCCGTGTTTGTAGGCATGGCTGGCGCCTTCCACAAACAGCCGAAGCCTTTTGCTCTTATTTTTCCATCTTCCATTACTATTCTGGAACCTTTATCCCATTCCACCATTTCTGCAGTTCTTATAATGCATGCAGCAAAATCACCTGTATTGTCATCCATAATGCTTCTTGTTGGAGATGTATCTCCTCTCTTAATAGCATTTTTCAATCTCAATTCCATTGGGTCCATATTTAGCTTATCAGCAAGTATATCCATGGCTCTTTCTATTGCAAAAGCCAGTTCAATATGGCCAAAGCCCCTGTATGCAGTGGCAAAGGGATGGTTTGTGTATACGCACAATGAATCACACCATACATTTGGCACTCTGTAGGGCCCGGTGCAGGCTATGGCTGCTGCCCTGCTTATGTTTACCGCATAATCTGCATAGGCACCGCTGTCAAACATATATAAAAGCTCTGCGGCCATAAGCTCTCCTTCTTTCGTAGCTCCAAGCTTTACTCTTGCTTCCAGTCCTATATGGCCGGGAGATGTAACCAGGTCCTGCTCCCTGGTATTAACAAGCTTTACTTTCCTGCCGCCTACAGCTTTGGAAAGGAGATATACCAGCCCTTCCAGTTGCATGCCTGCTTTTCCTCCATATCCACCGCCTATTGGGTGAGTAATAACAGTAACTTTTCCCGGATCCAGTCCAAAATATATGCCCATGAGATTTTTTACTACAAAAGGTGCCTGAGTTGTAGAATGTATTACTATTCTTCCGTCTCCCAATATCTCTGCCATAGCTGTTCTTGTCTCCATAGCAACATGATCGCTGGGGGGAAAGGAGAAGCTTTCTTCAATTATGGCAAAGCTCTTTTCAAAACCCTCTTCTATATTTCCTTTTCTTATTTTTGTTCTGTTGGCCACATTAGTACCTGGTTCAGGCCTGATGGCGTCTATGTGGCTGTAGCTTTCCATATCTTCATGGATTAGAATAGCACCATCCTTTACCGCCTCTCCTGGAGAGCTAATCAGGTCCAGTGCTTCATATTCTACCTTTATAGCTTCCAGTGCAGCATAAGCCTCCTCCTGGCTGTCTGCCACAACAGCAGCTACTGCTTCTCCATAGTACCTTACCTTATCAATGGCCAAAGGTGGTTTGTCTCCTAAATATATTCCAAACCTGTAAGGAAGGTCTTCACCGGTCAATACTGCCCGTACCCCAGACATTTTCAATGCTTCAGATTTATCAATGCTTTTTATTTTAGCATGGGCATAACTGCTGATCTTCAAAGCACCATACAAAATGTCCGGGCTGTTGTAATCATTGAGGTATTTAAGTCGTCCCTCTACCTTATCCTTTGCTTCTTTTCGCATTATTGATTTACCGATGCTGTCCATTTAAATCCCTCCTTTTTCATATTTTATAGAAAGAGTAAGTTCCCTTATTGCCAAATCTTCGATGTAGATTAATCAATAATTCTTTATAGAGGAAATCATAAGCATCTTTTAAATGCCAATGATTGTCTCCTGTTTTAATATGTATTCTCCATTAGTATATATTTTCCTTTCGTGTACGAAACTTTTTCATAAAAAAATGTATTACCGCACATTAAGTTATATTCTTTCATACGGTAATACATTACTATTTATATCAGACTCTCATCTGTCCTGTCATATCCTTGCTTTTCTGATAATCATCCATCAGCGAGGGGTTATCCTCAAGAATTATCTCCACCAACTGCTGAACAATGTTCACATGGTCAGATTTTATGGGTATGCTTTCAATGTACTTATTTATATCCTCAGGTTTATCCATACCTGTGATTTTAAGAAAATTAAATAATATATCCGCCCTTCCCATTGTTATCTCATCATCCTGTTTTCCTAAAAGCTCCTGTATTCTGTTATAAAGGAAGGCTGCCAGTTCAAAATGGTTTGAGAAGGGCACCGACTGCCTGCTTACCCTTTCATTGAATGCTTTTTGCAACCTCTTTAGCGCGATTTCGCCTGATAATATAAGTCCGTTCAGTTCATCCAGTATTTCATACTCGTCGCTGGAAAGCTTGCCACTCAAAGGCTTATATACCAAGTCGTGCTCCACTTCCGCCCATGCATGCATAAGAACTGTGGCTATCTGTATCTCAATCAATGCATCCCAGTGATTCTTTCTTTCATCACCATAATGCTCCGGCTTTAATCTAACCCTATAATGGGTTGCATGATATCCGGAAAAAACCTTTTTATATATTCCCGAACCGCCATTTGGCTCCTGATCTTGTGGAAATTCCTTAACTTCTACAACTTCAAAGGTAGATTTAATAAACTTCTCAACCTCTTCCTTATCCCCCGGGAAATATATGGCTATTCTTACTCCTGCCAGATCCACAATATCCTCATAAATTTCTTCAATATCTTTATATTTATGCTTCTCATTTCTTTTTATCAGTTTATCTTTAAGTTTATCAGGTCTTTTTGCCCTATATGTTACGATAGCTCTAATACCAGCTGTTTCCAATTCATTTTCGCATATATGAGCACATAGCTTCGAAGCCCTCTCATAGTAATCAATATCCCTTATGTATTGATCTAGAAATCTGCTTAAAACCTCCATATATACACCTCACAAAAATATTGTGTCTTATATATTTGCTTCTAAATATATTATAGCATTATTACCATTAAGATGATATCAAGCTTTTCATTGACATGGTCATTAAAATTGTCTTAAACTAAAGTAAATAGTTCTACTGAAACTGAGCTCCAAAGGAGTCAAGATTCAGTATGAATGGATAACAATAGAGTTAAAGGCGGGTTTAAACATGAGGAACAAAAAATCTAAAAAGTTCATATTAACAGTAGCATTCATCGTACTAATCCTCTCTTTTTCCTTTGTAATTGCAGCTCAGAATAGGGATATAACATGGCTGTCCATATTTGAGAGCAATAGTTACAAAATCAGGCTTGGAGATGAAATCAAGAAGCTTGATAAAAAGGATAATGTGATTGCCTTAGGTGTAAATGACCTGAAGACCATGCTAATGGACCACTACGATTCGTCAGATGTATATATTGATTTTAATGATAATGAGCATAAACCTGATGAGAATGGCATGATTTCCCTTATGATAGATGAAGAAAGTAAAAATCCAGTTTATAACTTAGGACAGGTATTTTTTAGCAACAATGATGGTTTGGTAGTAAATAAAGTTCAGCTTTCAATAGATGACAGAAAATATTTATATGTCATGGACAACAGACCATATTCAAGTGTTTTGGAAGGTATTTCTGCAGATATCCATTCAAGACTGATAAACAGGGATCATACCATACCTGAAAATTTTAACGATGATAATATTGTAGCCCTAAAAGGTGTACAAGCCATATTAAGCAACAAGGGCATGAAACTTGATAAGGTTACACTTGAGAATTTAAAGCTTATGCTTGATAAAGCAGCAGAGGACGGAGTTAAAGGCTTCGTGCTAAGCAGCACATATAGATCCTATCAGGAGCAGAAAAACTTGTTTGAATTCAGACTTAACGAGAAAAAGAACAGCGGAGTCGCCGATCCCTACGAGGAGGTGTCAAAGCTTGTAGCCTATCCAGGTACCAGTGAGCATCAAACAGGCATGGCCTTGGATATATTAAGCATTAATTACCCCAAAGGCAGCACATTCCATAATTCAGAGGAATATGCATGGTTAAAGGAGAACTGCTGGGAATATGGTTTTATCCCAAGATATCCGGAGGATAAGGTGGAAAAGACCGGAATAAGCTTTGAACCATGGCATTATAGATATATAGGCAAGCCCTTATCACTCTATGCGAAGGAAACCGGATACTGTCTTGAAGAGATTGTAGAAAGCCTTCAAAACAATAAATTTACTAATTTTAAAGTTTCCGATGGAGAGGAGTACATTTTTCTTTTATTAAAAAAGGACCAGAATTTTATGGTAGAAAGCGGTCACAATGTAGATTTTTCATTATTTGAGCTTACCGCAGAAGATAACTTGGTATTGATAAGACCAGGTGCTTAAATATTATTTGAGGAGGCTTACAATTATGATTTTTGCTGAGCATCCCCTTATGGAAAAAATAAAAGAGACTAAAGAAGTACTGTGGATAAACCCTCATTATGAAACTACTAACATTTATAAGGTTGGAGATTTAACAATTGAAAATATGATTGAAGCAGAAGAAAGGCTTAAGCGTTTTGCTCCCTATATAGAGGCAGCATTTCCTGAAACCGGTGAGAACAAGGGTATAATAGAATCTCCTTTAAAGGAAATAGGGAAAATGAAGACTCTGGTGGAAAGAAACTCGAATTGCCCCATTAAAGGAAATTTGTTATTAAAATGCGACAGCCATCTGCCCATATCTGGATCTATAAAGGCTAGGGGAGGAATATATGAGGTCCTAAAACATGCTGAGGATTTAGCCTTATCAGAAGGAATGCTTTCCTATAATAGCGATTACAGCATATTGAAAGAGGAGAGATTCAAAGAATTTTTCTCCCGCTTCAAAATTGCTGTTGGTTCTACAGGCAATTTAGGATTAAGCATAGGAATAATAAGTGCTGCTCTTGGATTTAAGGTCTTTGTTCACATGTCGGCTGACGCAAGGCAGTGGAAAAAGGATTTATTGAGACGAAAAGGAGTAACTGTCATAGAGTATGAATCAGACTATAGCAAGGCTGTTGAAGAGGGAAGAAGACAATCTGACTTGGATCCTTCAAGCTACTTTGTGGATGATGAGAATTCCCAAAACTTATTCCTAGGATATTCAGTGGCTGCATTCAGATTGGAAAAGCAGTTAAAAGATATGGAAATAGAAGTTGATGAGAATCACCCCTTATTTGTATATCTCCCCTGCGGAGTGGGCGGAGGCCCAGGAGGAGTAGCCTTTGGCCTGAAAACCATCTTTGGACCTAATGTGCACTGCTTCTTTGCAGAGCCTACCCATTCTCCCTGTATGTTAGTGGGAATGATGACAGGGCTGCATAACAGAATATCCGTTCAGGATTTGGGTATAGACAATATAACTGAAGCAGATGGTCTTGCAGTGGGAAGACCATCTGGCTTCGTGGGGAAGATTATGGATAAGCTTTTAAGCGGCATATTTACCATAGAGGACAATAAGCTTTATAGATTTCTCTCCATGCTGGCAGATACGGAGAACATATTTATCGAGCCTTCTGCTGCAGCAGGCTTTACAGGTCCTTCATGGCTTATGTCTACTCTTGAAGGAAGAGAATATATAGAGTCCATGAATCTTGAAAGTAAAATGGATAATGCTTGCCATATTGTGTGGGCTACAGGAGGAAGCATGGTCCCTGATACAATAATGATGAGCTACTATCATAAAGGAAAAAGCATTAGATAAAAAGTGGAGTCCAATGACTCCACTTTTTATCTAAACCTTGAACTTTTCTACTGCTGCAATCAGCTTTTCTGAACTATCTTTTGCCTTATCTATTTCCATTCTTGCTTCATAAGATTTCTCAACAATAGAAGATGCTCTTGATGCAATATTTGATGTTCCTTGTGCACCTTCATTATTTGCATGAGTGATCTCGCTTATTGCTTTCACCATATTCTGCATAGAAGCCAGAAGTTCTTCAGAAGTAGCACTAAAGTCTGTTACAAGCTTATCAATATTATAAGCATCTTCACTATATTGTTCCCCTGCTTTTACAAGAGAATCATAATCCTTTACGACATTGTTATCTATAAAGTCCAATACTTGCTGTGCACTGACCGCAAGATTTTCAACCGATTCTACAACTATCTTATTGATTTTCTGAATCTCATTTGTTGTATTTTTAGATTCTTCAGCAAGATTTCTTATCTCATCCGCTACTACAGAAAATCCTCTACCCGCTTCTCCCGCTCTGGCAGCTTCTATAGCAGCATTTAGAGCAAGAAGATTTGTTTGTTCCGTTATGGCAAGTATGGAATCTGCAAGTGAATTAATCTTATCTATTGCTTTTGATTTTTCAATTGCTTTTCGCAGATTATCATTTACTTCCAGTATCATCTGGTTTGCCATTTGTTGAGAATCGATAGCTACCTTTTTCAATTGACCAGCTCTTTCGTTTATTTCTGAAGCAACAACTGTTCCTTCCTGAGCCTTTACAGCTATAGAATCTATTGCTCCTTCTATCTCTGCAGAAGTAGCATTCATTTCTTCAGTTGAAGCAGCAGTTTCTTCCATCCCCGCTGAAAGTTCTTCTGTGGTAGCAGATATCTCCTCTATGTAAGTGTTTAGTTCTGCCATACGGTTCTGAGCTTCATCTACCCTGTTTCCCACATTTTTTGATTCATTAAGAACCATATTGATGATTTCTCTGAGATTTTGCATAAACTTATTTATAGAATTAGCCAGCGTACCTATTTCATCCTTTGAGTTTATCTTTATCTCCTGAGTCAGGTCTCCTCCACTCTCTGCCAAATTGGATAACTCATTACTTAAAAGCTTGACAGGTTTGATAATACCTCTTGCTATGATAATTGACAAAAGCAAACCTATAATCAAGGCAATAATGATAATAACTACAAAAAGCTTTACAACTAATTTTTGTACATCATCATTGCTTATCTTTGCAGTTTCTGCTTCTGTTCTGTTGTATTCAACCAGGTCTACCAAATTGTACTGGAGACCACTTATTATACCATTGCCTTCTGTAAGGTACATCATTGCCTCTTTTTGATTGCCTGACAGAGCCAAACCTGTTATCTTATCTATCAAATTATTATAATCATCAAGATTTTTCTTTAATGTAGGGAATAATTCAGCCTCAAATTCTCCCAACTCCAGCGAGTTATATTTTTCCCAAGCTTCGTTCACTGACTTCATTTTTTTCTCTATATCTGCAATGTATACATTCTGTGCAATTTCATTTCCGACATTCATAATTATATATAGCATATCTCCTTCGGTAGCATATATACCGCTTCTCATTTCATCAGCCCATAAAGCAGGTAGGAATCTTGTCTCATATAAATCAGACATAGCCTTATTTGATTCTCCATTTAAATATAGACCTCCGATACCCACTATTGCTATGAATGTTAGTAGGACAATTGATAGTAAAGTAATCTTAAATGATATCTTGAGATTTTTCAGCATCCAAAACATCCTTTCAGTTATGATTTATACTATGCATCTATATTCCTCATATATTGATTTAGCCTGATTTTTTCCACCATAATTGTCTATTCACCGCATCATTCCTTGCACTATTCTATTTTGAATCTTGAAACATTTATCTCAAGCTCTTCAGCCAGTTTCGACAGTTCTTGAGCCATATTGGCTATCTCTTCCATAGCAGCAGTCTGTTCTTCTGAAGCTGCACTTATTTCTTCACCTGCAGCAGCAGTTTCCTCGGCAATGGAGGCTATGTTTTCTATGGATTCGTTCATAGATCTACTGCCTTCGGCAACCTGCTGCACCGAAGCACTCAGCTCTTGTATTTGACTTGTAATGTTGTTTATATGGTTAAAAATATTTTCAAAGGAGTTACCAGCTTTGTTTACAGCTTCTACCCCATCGGAGACCTCATTGGTAGCAACACTCATTATATTGATAACCTTATTTGTTTCATTTTGAATATTACCTATGAGATCCGCAATCTGTACTGCAGAAGATGATGATTGTTCTGCCAGTTTTCTCACCTCATCAGCCACTACAGCAAAACCTCTTCCCTGCTCTCCTGCCCTAGCTGCTTCAATAGCTGCATTTAGAGCCAAAAGATTAGTTTGATCGGATATTCCCTTAATAACCTCCACGATTTCACCTATCTTGATAGATTCATTGCCTAGTGCCTTTACACTTTCAGAAGATTCTTCAGTAACCTTTTTAATGTTCTCTATTTTCTCTACGGCTCTCTTGGCTTCATTTAACCCATTGTTTGCTTCTTTTGTAATATTGGTACTTGCCATTGCCGCAGAATTAGCATTTTCAGCAACATGTTGTATGCTTTCGGTAATTTGGTTGACCATCACACTGGCTTGGGAAGCATCTTCCGCTTGCTTTCCTGCTCCTTCGGCTAGTTGATTTATAGTTGAAGCAACTTCCTCTGCAGCTGATGTGGTTTCTTCAGAAGTAGTTGATAATTGCTGACTTGAAGAAGCAACTTTTTGAGAAGCCTCCAATACGCTCTTTATGACAGACTTAAGACTCTCTATCATCGTATTGAATGCATTAGCCAAATCACCGATTTCATCTTTGTTCTTTACTGCTACTGCTTCTATTGATAAATCTCCATCGGCTATTTTTCTTGCAGCATCTGCCATTTTACCTATAGGCTTAGCAATTAGGCTAGACATTACCGATGTAGCAAAAATGCCTATTAAAACACTCAATGCTGCGATTATAATTGTAACAATTTTAGTGCTGTCATAAAGGAAATATGCCTCTTCATGGGCTTTTTCAGCCAATTGAATCTTCATATTAACAAGGGAATCGATCTCTTTTTCTATTCGCTCAACAATCAAGCGATTTGCCTTGGCTTGTGACAGTCCTTCATCTATATTATTTATTCTAGCTGCATCAATAATCTTATTTTCATTAGGCTTTAACTGAGACCACAGTTCCATTATTTCAGCAGTTCTTAGCTTGCCCTCTTCATGATCCATCACTGTTTTATTAAAATTGTCCAGGCTCACTTCAAATTGATCCATCATTAACTGGATATTCTCTATATACTGACTTTGTTGATTTTGCTCTGCAGTCAAAAGCATCTCATTCCGATTTTCACTTATAGAAATCAGGCATACCTGCGCATCCTTAATATATTCGATTCCCTTAAGCTCCATATTATATAGTTCTTCTATTGTGGTATGTAATGTTGAAAGATTATATAAGGAAAAAACGCCTGAAACTATAATTAAAATGTTTAGGAGACTAAAGCCAATCATCAACTTTTTTCTGACCGTTATTTTTGTCGCCGACTTCTTTTTCATTGTTTTTTCTTTTACAGGTTTTTCTTTTCTTACTTTTTTCTTAAGTTTCTTTTCTTTTTTAAGCTTCTCTTTTATCGATTTTTCCAACGACGTCTTTTTTCTTAACGAGAATTTCATCAAAAGTCCTCCTTTGTTGCATATTTAGAATATTTAAAAATTGGAGCATAGTGGATTTTATTCGACACTTTTCGCTTATCCCCTTTTTTTTATACAAAATATTCCTCATTCCTGGGTTAAGAATATGTATTATAAGAAAGGCTTCCATCGGAAGCATTTCAATAACAAGGAAGCCTTTCTTGAAATGCATTTAACGGAAAGTATAAATATAAGAAATTTATACTTTCCTATGCATTATAAAAAAAGCCTTACTCTCTGATAAGAGTAAAAGGCTTTATCATATGCCACCTTATTCTATTTAATCATCCTCATGGCTTCAGCAATCCTAGGTATTACCTGTTTTTTCCTTGATACAAGATCCTTTACAAATACTCCTTGACATGGTTCCACATTAAAGGATAAAGGTATAATACTTGAATTTGCGCTGCGATACAGAAGATATGACCCTTCCTTAACTATATCTGTAATCAATAGAAGGGTAAGGTAATATCCTTTATCTATATATACCTTATCAATAAAATCTATAAATTCATCCTTCCGACTGAATACACTATCAATATCCAGAGTAAATACTTGTCCAATGCCAACTCTGCCCTGTTCCATATGAAAGTCCTTGAAATCCCTATAAAATATTTCTTCTATGCTATAGCCTTCCAATGAAGTTCCTGCTCTGAACATATCCATTGAATAGGACTCCAGATTCAATCCGACAACTTCATTTAATTCTTGCACTGCCTCCCTGTCCCTTGCTGTTGTGGTAGGTGACTTGAGAAGCAATGTGTCCGATATGATTCCGGCTAGCATCAATCCAGCTATATCATAGGGAATATCTACTCCGCTTTCCCTATACATATTATAGACAATGGTACAGGTGCTTCCAACGGGCATATTTCTGAAGTTTATAGGCATGGATGTAGATATATCCCCAATCTTATGGTGATCTATTATCTCCAGTATTTCTGCTTCTTGCAATCCTTCAGCGCTTTGGTCATATTCATTATGGTCTACCAATATAACCTTCTTTTTATTGGGATTCATTATATGTTTTCTCCCTATGAATCCTAAAAAAAGCTGATTCTCATCAACCACAGGAAAGTATCTGTAATTGGTATTGATCATTTCTTCTTGTATGTCCTCCAGATATTCTTTTTCATAGAATCGTATTATGTTTTTTGTTTTCATTATGGATTCTACCGTATTACACTGGCATATAAGCTTAGATACAGTGTATGTATCCATAGGTACCTTGACAATGCTTATTGATTTAGTTTTAGCTTCATCTATATATTTTTTGGGTATCTCCTTATTAGCAGTAACCAAAATAAGCTGCACACCGGATCCAATAGCTTCTTCAATAACTGCATAACGATCCCCCACGATCACTATGTCCCCTTTTCTCAAAATACCCTTTATGGAATCCTCATATAAAGCCAGAACTCTGATTCTTCCATTAACTTTTTCACTTCCCTTGCATAGGATTAAGCCATCTAAATCCTTCACTATATTATCCAGATATGTGTTAAGGGTATAGTAGTCACCTTTTATGAGGCCCATTGCAATATCCTTCATGGTAATAATTCCTGATAAACCATTATTCTCATCCACTATGGGAAGGGTTTTTATATTGTTTTCATCCATAATCCTATAAGCTTGACGAATAGAAGTATAAGGCGGTATGGGTTCTATTCTCTCATAATCTAAATCCATTACTTGTATTTTTACATTATTGATAAGCTCAGGTTCCGGCATATTAAAATATTTCAGTACGAAC